>NZ_JBVPVA010000874.1:0-9879 GCF_055612215.1 Actinomycetospora sp.
CACCCGCCCGCGTCGGCCGTGGAGCTCGGCACGGATCCCGGCGTCGGCCAGCCGACCCCGATCGCCCGGGTGGCGCCGCGCCCCGTCGCGGCGATCACCACGGCGGGGTCGTCGACCTCCATCCGCAGCCGGTGCCCGGTCCCGACCAGCCGGCCGCTCGTGCGGCGACCGTGGACGTCGGTGACCTCGATGGCGAGGTCGACCTCGGCGAGCAGGTGACCCGGCCGGTCCTCGTACCGGCCCCGTGTCCGCGTGCGAGGAGCGGGGCCCGCCGGGCCGGTGCTCACGCCTGGCCCAGCGAGCCCGTGTTCTCCCGGTCGCTGGTGCGGATGCGCACGGTGCCGTTCATCTTCCACGTCGCCCGCGGGGAGTCGGGGCCCGTGGTCTTCGGGACCTCCACGGTCATGTCGCGCAGCTCGTACTCGATCGTCGCGCCCTTGCCGGTGAGGTAGGCCCACAGCTCCTGGCCGAACTCGCGGATGTCGGTGGGGCCGCTCGCCGAGGTGCGGGTGGTGGCGCCGTCGTTCGTGGTCGCGCTGGTCATGGTGGTCCCCTGACTGAGGCATCGAGAGCGTGGGAGGACCGGCGTCGGCCGCACGAGGCGCGAGGACCCGATCCCGGCGACCGGGTCCGGGGTCGCACCACAGGGCTCGGCTCCTGGGCAGCGGTCGAAACCCGGACGGCGGGGCGGGCTGCACTGTGCGGTGGCCCTCCCTCGGGCATGTCCTGCCCGAGGGAGGGAATCCTCGGAGGAGACCCCGCCCGCGCGGCGTGCTCGCGCACGTGTGCAGTCCGCGCGTCCCGTGGTCGTCCGGTCACCCGGTCCCCGTGGCCTCCCCGCGCAAGAGGTCGGAGGACCCTGTGTCGTCACCTGCCGTCATCGAGATCGCCCCGTCGGACCCGGACCTGCTGTTCCCACCCACCGGCAGCACGACGTCGTCGAGCGCCACCACCGCCCACCTGTCCGAGTCCGACGTCGAGGACCTGGGCGCCGAGCTCGACGCCGTCCGCCGCGCGGTCATGGCGGACCTGGGCGACGACGACGCGCGGTACATCCGGCGCGTGATCGCCGTCCAGCGGGGTCTCGACGCGGGTGGGCGCGCCCTGCTGCTGGTGTCGGTCCTCCCGCCCGCCTGGCTGGCCGGGACCGCGGCCCTGTCGGTCGCGAAGATCCTCGAGAACATGGAGATCGGGCACAACGTCCTGCACGGACAGTGGGACTGGATGAACGACCCGGAGATCCACTCCACGCGGTGGGAGTGGGACTCGGCGTCCTCGGCGGAGGGGTGGAAGTACTCCCACAACTACGTCCACCACACCTACACCAACGTCCTGGGCCGCGACCGCGACGTCGGCTACGCGGTCCTCCGGGTCGATCCGACGCAGCCGTGGCGGCCCCATCACCTGCTCCAGCCGCTCCTCAACGCGGGGCTCGCCCTCGGCTTCGAGTACGGGATCGCGATCTACGACGTCGAGCTCGAGGAGGTCGTCGCCGGACGCAAGCCGTGGGCCGACGCCCGCCGGGAGCTCGGTGGCCTGTGGCGCAAGGTCCGCGGCCAGCTCGCCAAGGACTACCTGGGGTGGCCGCTGCTGTCCGGGCTGTCGGCGCCCACGACGGTCGCGGCGAACCTGACCGCCAACGTGGTGCGCAACGTCTGGTCGCACGCCGTGATCTTCTGCGGGCACTTCCCGGCCGGCGCGGAGACCTTCACCGAGGACCAGCTCGACGGCGAGACCCGTGGTCAGTGGTACCTGCGGCAGATGCTCGGCTCGGCGAACATCGACGGGCCCCCGCTGCTCCACGTGATGACGGGGAACCTCTCGCACCAGATCGAGCACCACCTGTTCCCCGACATGCCGTCGAACCGCTACGCCGAGGTCGCGCCCGTGGTGCGGGACATCTGCCGGCGCTACGGGCTGCCCTACACCAGTGGTCCGCTGCACCGTCAGTACGCCGACGTGCTCGGCACGATCCTGCGGTTGAGCGTCCCGAACCGACGCCGCTGACCCGCAGACGCCGGCGAGGCCGTAGGCCGGCATCACGGGGCCGCCCCCCGTTCCATCCGGTGATCACGGCCGCACGCGCCTACCGTCGGGCGTGATGCGCATCACGATCGGTTCAACCAGAGGGCCGACAGGGTGCGCATCGGCCACGAGGGAGTCGACGACATGCCCGACGACAGCACGAGTACCGGGGCCGGACCGGTGTTCCGCCTCATCTACCGCAGTCGGCTGACGATCCCCGCGGACGATCTCGAGCCCGAGATCGCGAAGATCCTGTCGGCGGCGCGCACGAAGAACCCGGGACTCGGGATCACCGGGGCCCTGGTGATCTGGGAGGACAACGTCGTCCAGACCCTGGAGGGCGAGGAGAGCGTCGTCCGTGGCCTCTACGACACGATCCACGCCGACCGGCGCCACCAGCAGGTCGACCTGGTCGAGACGAGCCCGGACGTGGCCCGGACCTTCGCGCGCTGGTCGATGGCCCGCGTCGCCGACGACGACGAGGCCGACCTCCCCCTCGGCGGGAACCAGTGGGAGGGCGCGGTCGACGTGGCGGTGCCCCGGCTGAGCACCCCCGAGGAGGACGTCGTGATCACGACGATGCGCGACCGGGTGCGCGGCGCCTCGGCCTGAGGCCGACGTCCATGACCCCACCCGGGCGTCGGGTGGGGTCACGCCGCGCTCAGCCCGCCGCGGGGGCCTCGACGACCACGACGGTGTTCCCGTCCGGGTCCCGCAGCATGAACATCAGCGGGGCGCCCGGGGTGCGCATCGGCTCGGGCTCCACGTCGATCCCCCCGATCGCGGTCAGCCGCCGGTGCTCGCCGAGCACGTCGGTCGTCTCGACCCCGATCGAGCTCCCGCCCGGCTCGTCGAACATCGGCGGGTTGAGCGCGAGCCGGGCGACGGACCCGGGCGGCGCCACCTCCACCCACCGGTGCTCGCCGTTCTCCCCGAAGCTCGTGTCACCGCGGACCTCCCAGCCGAGGCGGTCGCGGTAGAAGGCCAGGGCGGCGTCCTGGTCGGCGACGGTGAACATGACGACGCCGATGTTCGAGACGGTCGTCGGTGCATCGGTCGGGGTGCTCATGCGGTGCTCCGGTGGGTGCGGTGGACCGGGCGGGCGTGTCCCGCGGAGCGCAATACGCTAGTGGGACCCCGTGATCCGCATCAAGGACCATACGGCCCGGAGCGAGCGGCACCCCGGCACGCGTCGACGCGGCGAGGGTGCCGTCGCCCCGGTAACCGGCGGGTCAGGCGTCGCGGCGGCGCATCCGCACGACGGTGACGGCGAGCCCGAGCACGACGTACACGAGCGCGCGCAGCGTGGACGACCCGAGCCCGCCGAGGGGCAACGGGTCGCGCAGCACGTCGGTGCCCGCGGCGAAGCCGGTGGTCAGCAGCAGCGGCTGCAGCCATTCCAGCGACGGGATCGCGGAGAGTACCCCGAAGACGATCAGCCCGCCGAGCACGCAGGCCAGCACGACCAGCGGGTGCTCGGTGAACGTCGAGATCGCGAGCGCGACCGCGCCGATCGCGAGCAGCTGGCCGACCGTCCAGGCCGCCACCAGGGCGATCCGGCCGAGGGCCTCGCCGATCCCGAGCGTCGTCCCCGAGAGCGTCACGAGCGTGCCCTGGGCGCCGCCGACGACCACCGTGCCGGCGAGCATCCCGACGACCGCGACGACGAGCACCGCGAGCACGGCCACCGTCACGACCCCGGCGGACTTCATGACGACGAGCCGCAGCCGCCCGACCGGGGCGAGCAGCAGCCCGCGCAGCGTCCCGGTGGCGGCCTCGCCCGCGATCGCGTCGGCGCCGGCGCTCGCGACGGCCAGGGGCAGCAGCAGCGTGAGCGACAGCCCGAGCGCGACCACGGGCAGGACGAAGCCGTTGCCGGCGACCTGCGCGATCAGTCCGCGGCCCGAGGACGGCCCGCCGGTCGCGGCGATCCCGATGGCGATCGCGATCGGGACGAGGGCGAGCAGGCCGAGGACCACGAGCGTCCGCGGCCGGCGCAGCACCCAGCGCAGCTCGGCGGCGAGGACCCGGCCCAGGGGAGCGGTGCTGCGGGTGGCGGCGCCGGGCCGCGTCGCGGTGGTCACGCGTCCTCCTCGGTCAGCCGGGCGAAGAACTCCTCGAGGTGGGGGCGGCGACGGTGGACCTCCCACACGCCGACGCCCGCCCCGACGAGCGCGGCGACGACCTCCGGCGGCTCCAGGGGCCCGGAGGGGACGACGAGGCCGCCGTCGCGCAGGTACGCGCTCGCGCCCGAGGTCCGCAGGGCGCCGAGCGCCGCGTCGGGGTCGTCGGTGGTGACGACGAGCTCGCCGGTGCCGGCGTCGAGCAGGGCCGAGAGCTCGCCCGAGACGAGCAGCGTGCCGCGCTGCAGCACCGCGACGTGGGTGCACACGGCCTCGACCTCGGCGAGCAGGTGCGAGGACAGCAGGACGGTCGAGCCCGCGTCGTGCAGCTCGGCGATGATCCGCCGGACGTCGCGGGTGCCGGCCGGGTCGAGCCCGTTGGTGGGCTCGTCGAGCACGACGAGCCGCCGTGGCACGAGCAGCGCGGCGGCGAGCCCGAGGCGCTGCTTCATGCCCAGCGAGTAGCCGCGGTAGCGCCGCCGGGCCGCGTCGTGACCCCCCGTCGCTCCGCTCGCCCCGCCCGACAAGCCGACGCGCTCGAGGGCCTCGTCGACCGGCGCCCGCAGGTCGCCGTCGAGCCGCGGCTCGAGGGCCGCGGCGCGGAGCAGGTTGTCCCGGCCCGAGAGGAACGGGTGGAAGCCGGGTCCCTCGACGAGGGCCCCGACGTCGGGCAGCGCGGCCGGGAGGTCGTCGCCGGTCCGGCCGAGGAGCTCGACGTGGCCCGCGGTGGGGCGGGTCAGGCCCAGCAGCATCCGGATCAGCGTGGTCTTGCCGGAGCCGTTGGGACCGAGCATCCCGACGATCGCGCCGGCGGGCAGCTCGAGGTCGACCCCGTCGACGGCCACCACTCGGCCGAAGGTCTTGCGCAGGCCCCGCGCCCGGGCGGCGGGCGCGAGCCCACCGTCGGGTGCGGGACCCTCGGCGGACGGCACGAGGTCGAGGGTCCCAGGTGCCGCGGTCACCGGCCGAGCGCCTCGGAGAGCACCTGCTCGGGCACGGCGCCGGCGGCGATGCGGCCGTCGCTGGTGACGATCGCGGTCGCGACGGCGGTGGTGATCAGCCGACCCTGGCCCCACGGGCCGCTGACCGGCGTGCCGAGGGCGTTGAGGTCCGGCGCGTCACCCTGGTCCGGCTTCGGCGCGTTCGGCGCCGCCGCGGGTCGCTGCGCGATGACGACGCGGTCCCACCCGTCGCCGACGGTGCGGGGCGCCTGGGCCCCGGCCGGAGCGCCCTGGCCGTCCTGGCCGTGGGCCGGGGCGTCCTTCACCGTCGTGCCGGGCGGCGGGGTGAAGGCGAACAGCGACTGGTCCTGCGGGCCGAAGGTGATGTCGGAGAACCCGATCGTCAGCGCCGGCTGCGGGGAGCCGGTCGCGAGCACGGACAGCTGCAGGGGCAGGCGCTTCTCGGCGTCGACGGACACCCGGACCTCGCGCAGCAGGGTGCGCTCGGTGGGGAGCGGGGTGAGCACCAACTGGTAGGCCGAGCGGCCCGCGACCTCGGCGGTGCCCTCGACCGAGACGGTGCTGGTCTTGCGCAGGTCGGCGATCATCGCGGTGGCCGCGCCCGCCGGGTCGGTCTGCGGGTCCGGGCCGGCGGCGCCGTCGGGCCGCGACGGCGGGGTCGCGGGGCGTGCGGGCGCCTTCGTCACGGTGCGGTCGGTCGAGTCGTAGGACCACCGCGTCGTGCCGTCGGAGACGAGCGTGCGCTCGCCGTCGGCGGAGGGCAGCGCCACCCGGCCCTTGCCGTCGCCGTTCGACCACACCCGCGCGGTCGACGTGCCGTTCGCGGCCTGCGGCGCGTTCGGCAGCGCGGGCAGCCCGAGCTCGTTGTCGACGGTGACGGTGCCGTTGAGCGGCCCGGGCTTCGCGGTGATGACGGAGGTGACGAGGTCCTCCGGGCTCACCGGCGGCAGCGGTGGTGCCGCGGCGGCGCTCGGGGCGAGCACCACACCCAGGGTGACCGCGCCGGCCACCACGATCCCGCCGAGGCCTGCGCCGATGCGTCGTCTCCTGCTCATGGCGTCCATCCTCGGCCGCGTCGGCTGAGACCCCCACAGCGTTCCCGCGGTTACCGTCGACGGCGTGCCCCGCGTGCTGGTGGTCGACGACGAGCCCGGGGTCCGGGCCGCCCTCGTCCGCGGCCTGGGCGCCGAGGGCATGGACGTGGTGGCGGTCGGCGACGGGCCGGCCGGGCTCGCCCACGCGGAGACAGGTGCGTTCGACGCGGTCGTCCTCGACATCGTCCTGCCCGGCCTGTCCGGCTACCGGGTGCTCGAGCGGCTGCGCGCGGGCGGCGACGAGACCCCCGTGCTGCTGCTCTCGGCCAAGGACGGCGAGGTCGACCAGGCCGACGGGCTCGACCTGGGCGCCGACGGCTACGTCGTCAAACCGTTCTCGTTCGTCGTGCTCGTCGCCCAGCTCCGCGCGCTGCTGCGCCGCCGGGGGCCGGCGGCGGCCCGGGTGGTCCTCGGTCCGCTCGTCGTCGACCCGGCCGCCGGGACGGCGAGCTTCGCGGGCCGCGAGATCGAGCTGTCGGGGCGGGAGGCCGCCGTCCTGCACGCCCTCGCGTCCCGGCCGGGCGAGACGGTGACCAAGGACGAGCTGCTCACCGCGGTGTGGGGCGACGGCGCGGCCGCGCGCAACGTCGTGGAGGTCTACGTCGGCTACCTGCGTCGCAAGCTCGCCGGGGCGGGCGCGGACGGGCTCGTCACGACGGTCCGCGGGCGCGGGTACCGCCTCGAGCCCCGGTCGTGAGCACCTCCGACGTGGGCGCCTCCGACCTGAGCGAGGGGCACCTTCGGTCGGCTAGATCGACCGAAGGTGCCCCTCGTTCGGAACCCGACGCCGAGCCTGATTCCGGCGAGGGGCGCCCACGCCCGGCTAGATCGACCGAAGGGCCCCCTCGCTCAGAAGCACCCCGGCTCCGCGGCTGGTGGGCCCGGCGCGGACTGCGGACCCGGATCACCCTGGCCGTCGCGCTCGTCGCCGTCGTCGTGCTCCTCGCGCTCGCCCGGCTGTGGGTGGGCCTGCTGCTCTCGGCCGTCGTCACCGCCGGCGACGGTGAACTGCGCGACCGGGCGACGGCGGCGGGCGTCGCGGTGACCGCCGGGGCGGCCCCACCGCCGGGGGTGCGCGTCGTCGACCTCGCGGGCGCACCGGCCGACGGGCGGGGGCCGCTCCCGCTCGACCCCGCGCAGGTGCGCACGCTCGCGGCCGGCGAGCCGGTGACCACGGGCTTCGCCGGCCCCGCCCACGCCGAGCCCGGCGGACCCACCCGCTGGGTGGCCGTCGCCGTGACGCTGCCCGACGGGTCCCGCCGGCTCGTGCTCGCCGTCCGGGACCTCGACGGCGCGGTGGCGCTGCTGCGCGGCGCGGCCGGCTGGTTCCTGCCTGCCGTGCTGGTCGCGGCGGCGGCGCTGACCGGCGCCGCCTGGCTCGCGACCCGGGCCGCGCTGCGCCCGGTCGACCGGCTGCGGACCGCCGCCGCGGGGCTCGACGTGGGCGACCGCCTGCCGGTCCCGCTCGCCGCCGACGAACTGACCGCCCTCGCCGTCGAGGTGAACGCCCTGCTCGCCCGGCGCGACGAGGCCGTCGACCGGCTCCGGCGGTTCTCCGACGACGCCGCCCACGAGCTGCGCTCGCCGATCGCGTCGCTGCGCGCGCAGGCCGAGGTCGCGGTCGCGCACCCGTCGCCGGGCTCGTCGGAGGAGGACCGCGCGGCGTGGCGCGGCGTGGCCCGCGACGCCGAGCGGCTCTCCGCGCTGGTCGCCGACCTGCTCGCGCTGGCCCGCGCGGAGGGCGGCACCCGCGGCGAGCCCGTGCCGGTGGACCTCGCGGACGCGCTCGGGGAGGCCCTGGCGCGCGCCGGTGCCGACGAGGACGCGGTCGCGACGACCGTGTGGGTGCCCGTGCCGGTCCGCGCCGCGGCGACCCCGGCCGAAGTCGGGCTGGTGCTCGACAACCTGCTCGGCAACGCCCGCCAGCACGCCCGCAGCGTCGTGCACGTGTCCGCGGTGCCCGCGGGCCGGTGGGTGCGCCTGCTCGTCGACGACGACGGGCCCGGCATCCCCGCCGCCGACCGCGAGCGGATCTTCGACCGCTTCACCCGGCTCGACGCGACGAGCGGCGCGACCGGCGCCGGGCTCGGGCTCGCGCTCGTCGCCCGGCTCGTCGAGGGCCGCGGCGGAACCGTGCGGGCCGGGAGCTCGCCCGACGGCGGTGCCCGGCTCACCGTGCGCTGGCCCGCCGCTCCCTGACCCACCTGACCCGTCGCGGGACCCCGGGTCCCGGACACCAGCGGCGGCGGGCGGACAATGACCGCCGTGAGCACGACCATCGCCCTGCACGAGGCCCGCCCCGACACCGAGCCCGGGCTCGGCGCGCTGCACGGCTACCTGGACGACGTCATCGGCCGGATGCAGGGCCGGCCCGCCACCGCCGACGAGGTCGCGGCCTTCGCGGCCCAGAGCCCGGACGAGGACCTGGTCGCGCCGCTGGGCACCTTCCTCGTCGCGATCGGCGACGGGGCGGACGGCGACGACGTGCTCGGCTGCGTCGGGCTGCGCTGGCGCGGCGAGGGCGTGCCCGAGGACGCCGCCGAGATCAAGCGGATGTGGACCGCGCCCGCGGTGCGCGGCGACGGTGTGGGCCGGCTGCTGCTCGACGAGGTCGTGCGGCGCGCTCGCGAGGCCGGCCGCGCCCGGCTGGTGCTCGACTCGCGCGCCGACCTCGTCGAGGCCCGCACCCTCTACGAGCGCGCCGGCTTCGTCGAGGTCGAGCCCTACAACGGCAACCCCCACGCCCAGGTCTGGTACGCGCTGGACCTCTCGTGACGCTGCGGCGGGTGACGGCGACCCGCTACGTCACACCGCTGCGCGAGGGCGGGTCGCTGCCGGGCGTCGTGGAGGCCGACGACCTCGGCACCTACGTCGTCAAGTTCACCGGCGCCGGGCAGGGCGTGAAGGCGCTCGTCGCGGAGGTCGTCGCGGGCGAGCTGGCTCGGGGGCTCGGGCTGCGGGTGCCCGAGCTGGTCGTCGTCGACCTCGACCCGGTCGTCGCCCGCGCCGAGCCCGACTGGGAGGTCCAGGAGCTGCTCGCGCGCTCCGGCGGGCCGAACCTCGGGATGGACTTCCTGCCGGGCGCGCTGGGGTTCGACCCGGTCGCGCACACCGTGGCCCCCGACGAGGCCGCGCGGGTGCTCTGGTTCGACGCGCTCGTCGAGAACGTCGACCGCACCTGGCGCAACCCCAACCTGCTGCGCTGGCCGACCTCCTTCCCCCGTCGCTCCGCTCGCCCCTCGAGCGATCTCTGGTGCATCGACCACGGCGCCTGCCTGTACTTCCACCACTCGTGGGCGCGTGCGGCCGGCGTCGTCGGGCGGCCCTACGACATCTCCGACCACGTCCTCGCGCCCGCCACGACGACCGCCTCGCGGGCGGCGGCCGACCAGGCGCTCACCCCCGTGGTCACGCGGGCGGCGCTCGAGGCGGTGGTGGCGACGGTGCCCGAGGAGTGGCTCGCCGAGGACGCGTACTTCTCCTCGCCGGCGGCGGCGCGGGAGGCCTACGTCGAGCACCTGCTCGCGCGGCTGGCGGACCGGACGTGGGTGCCGTGAACGCCTACGAATGGGCACCGTTGCGGGTGGTGCCCCGCGTCGACCGCGGCGAGTGCGTCAACGTCGGCGTGCTCCTCTACTGCCGCCACGAGGTGCACCTGACGATCCGGCTGGCGCT
>NZ_JBVPVA010000903.1:0-2686 GCF_055612215.1 Actinomycetospora sp.
GCTCCACCCGGCCGGGGCGCCTCCGAGGCGTCGACGGCCGGTCCGGGCGCGGCGACCCCGGCGCAGGCCTGCCGGGGCAGGCCCGTCGAGGTGGCCGCCGCACCGGGCCCCGCGCCGAGGAACACCAGGACCGTGGCCAGGACGACGGCGAGCGGGAGACGCGACGGCGCGGGCATCGGTCGTCGACCCTAGCCCGCGCCGCGGGGACGGCGGAGGGTCAGGCCTCCGCGTCCTCCTCGTCGGAGGCGTGGTCGGGGTGACCGTGCCCGTTGAGGCTCGAGCCCGACGCGAGCGCGGGCTTGCGGGCGCTGCGCCGGGCGGCCGGGCGCGGGGCCGGGGACTGCTGCTGCCCCGACCCGAGGATGATCTCCGCGAAGGTGGAGAGCGCCTCGTCGAGCTGGCCGGCCTGGCGCCGCTCGGACTCCTCGTTCGAGCGGTTCACCAGGGCGACGACGGCCTCGTGGTCGGGCCGGTTCACCAGGGTGCCGTCGAGCTTGTCGAGCGAGGCCTCCAGCGAGGACGCCACCGTCGAGACGCGGTCGGTCAGGGCGGACTCGACGCCGTCGACGCGCGCCGAGAGCCCGGAGAGGCTGCGCTCGACGCCCTCGACCTTGCCCGAGAGCGTGGTGTCGAGGCCGTCGATCGCGGCGGCCACGCTGCTCTGCACGTTCTCCACGCGACTGCCGAGGGTGTGCTCGACGCCCTCGACCCGCGTGCCCACGCCGTCGAGACGCGCGGTCAGCGCCTCGAGCCGGCCGGTGAGGTCACGGAGCTGCTCGCCGGACTGCTCGCGCAGCGCCTCGGCGTCGGTCCGGGCCGTCTCGCGCGAGCCGGAGATCTCCTCGGAGAGCGACCGGGTCGTCTCGCCGAGGGCGCGCGAGGTCTCCTCGACCTGGCCGCGCAGCGACGACTCGACGGACTCGAGGCGCTCGCGCAGCGGGCCGGTCACGGCGGCCGGGATCTGGTCGAGGCGCATCTCGTGGCGGTCGAGGCGGTTGTCGAGGTCGTCGAGGCGCTTGTGCAGCCCGGAGATGCGGTCCTCGAGCCCGTCCATGCGCCCGGCGACGCCCTCGAACCGCCCCGCCACCCCGTCCAGCCGGCCGTCGAGCTGGGCGAAGGGCGTCGCCAGCCGGTCCGCGACGCGGTCCACGATCCCCTCGACGAGGCGGGCGAGCGACGAGACCGCCGACTCCTGGGCGTCCAGCTTCGCGACCGTCTCGTCGAGCCGCTCGGCGAGCACGCTCATCTCGGTGCGGTCCGGGACGTCCGCGAGCCGCTTGCGGATCGCGCCGAGGGCGTCCAGCGCGGCCAGCCGACCGTGGATCTCGTCGAGCGAGTCGAAGATCTGCTGCTGCTCGCTGTCCCGGACCTCGGCGGCCCGGGTCAGCATGCTGCGCATCCGGTCGAAGGACATCGTCTGGTTGGAGTCGATCACGCGGAGCCCACTCTCTGCGGGGACGGCCAGGTCTGGATCGGGGCGGACCGGAACCCGCGGCCCGGGTACGTCGCCCCGGCAGGCTAACCAGGGCCGATGACCCGATCGGACGCGCCCCCGACAACGGCGGGCGACATCACGCCCCGTCCGTCACACCGGTCACGGATGGCGCAAGCGCCCCAGGAATCGGTCCTCCAGTTCACGCCACCGGGTGGCCTCGCGCTGGAACGGCGGCGACGGGGTGAGCCGATTGGGGTCCGGGCGCAGCACGAACGAGACCAGCCAGCCGAGGGCCTCCGAGGTCGCGAGGGCCTCCCGCGTCTCGGCGTCGCCGGCCCAGTCGGCGGCGTCGAGGAGGAGCTCGACGGCGAGCTCGAGCTGCGCGGGGTCGACCGCCTGCGGGCCCTCGAGGAGGTCCTCGGCCAGGCCGTTGAACACGTAGCGGTTCTCCGGGGCCACCTCGATCTCGAGATCGCCGCCGACGGCGGCCGTCACCACCTCCGACCACGTCGAGACCTCCGCGAGGTCGTGGTCGTCGGCGCCGTCGCCCGCGATCCAGGTGCGCAGGCCCCGGGGGTTGCCGAACACGTCGATCCGGCCGTCGCGGCCCAGGAACACGGGCTCGTCGTCGAGGAAGCAGCGCAGGGTGACCACCTCGCCCTCGTTCGACAGGATCGAGACGGGGTCGATCCCCACCTCCTCCCAGAAGCCGGGCTCGGGCTCCTCCTCGGCGTCGACGAGGTCGCTGCGCAGCGACTCGCCCGCGGTGTCGGTGCGGAGGTCCTCCGGGGCGTCGGCGAGCGGGCCGGCGACGGCGGAGTCCTGCGGGTCGGTCGCGACGGCCTCCGGGTCGGCCGGGGTGTTCTCCGCGTCCTCCTGGCTGCCCGACCGGGGGGCGTCCGCGTCGTCGGCGGCGGGGTCGGCACCGGCCTCGTCGGGACCGTCGGGGCCCTCGGTGGCCGCGTCGAGGTCCCCGGCCGGGGCGGGGGTCGCGGTGGCGCGCAGCTTGGCGGCCAGCTCGGTGTCGACCTCGGGGACGCGCACGAGGGCGTCGAGGGCGTCGAGCACGTCGTCCCAGCGCTCGGCGATCACGTCGGCGAGCTCGGACCACAGCGCGGCGCCGTCCCGGCCGCCGAACGCCGCCACGCCGTGCGGCAGGGCCGCGAAGGCCGGGGTGGAGTCGAGGATCGCCGTCACCGCGGTGAGGTCGCAGACGTCGGCGAGGGACCGGACCATCTCGGTGATCTCCGC
>NZ_JBVPVA010000909.1:0-3458 GCF_055612215.1 Actinomycetospora sp.
CGGCGAGGTCCGCGGCCAGCCCGCGGATCCGGGCCCAGAGCTCGCCGCGCGTCGTCGCACGGAGCTCGCCGTCGGGGGTGCGCTCGCGGGTCAGGACGGCGTCCGGGTCGCGTCGGGCGAGGCGGCCGACGAGGTCGGGCAGGTCCGACGGAGGCGGGCCCGGGGCCGGGTGCGCCGACACCGGTCGCGGGGTGGTCACGCTGTCCTCGCTCACCGGGCAAAAGTCGGTGCGCTCCGCGCTTGTGAGCACTTTTCCGTGTCATAGGACGTATTTGTGCTCACGGGCGCTGAGCGCACCTACAGGCCCGAGCGAGCCGGCACGTGCGCCGTCCACCCCCGCTCGAGCAGCACCATCCGGCGGTCGAGCACCTCGACGGGGTGCGACTCCCCCGCGAGCATCCCGCGCGTCTCGAGCACGAAGTGGGCCAGCGCGGCGCACGTCGTCGGGTGGACCCGGCCGGCGCACTCCTCGACGATCGCGGTCGTCAGCGCCTCCTCGTGGCGCAGCCACCGCCGGCGCGAGTAGTCCCGCAGCGCCGCCGAGCTCTCGAGCAGGGCGAGGAAGCGGCGCCGGCGCACGTCGTCGGCGGGGACCGGGCCGAGCGCCGCGCGCAGGTGCTCGCGCAGCGCGGCGACGATCCCGTACCCGGCGGGCCGGTCGTGGACGGCGGCGACGAGGGCGGCCTCGTCGTCGACGTCGTCGTCGAAGACCAGGGCCTCCTTGCCGGGGAAGTGCTTGAACAGCGTCGCGGTGGACACGTCCGCGGCCTCGGCGACCTCGCGGACCCCGACGGCGTCGTACCCCCGCTGCGAGAACAGCTCCAGCGCGGCGTCGGCGATCGCCCGGTGGGTGGCCGCCTTCTTGCGCTCGCGTCGTCCCAGGAGCTCGGCCACGTCGGTCACCTCACAGAGGTCGGTCCCGCGTCAGCAACGGCACGTCGCTGACACCTGACGTCAGGATGGAGCCATCCTGACATCGGAACCCAGCGCGCGGTCGAGCAACGCGCGGACGTCGGCCGCCGTCGGGACCCGCGGATGCGCCGGGGGCGGTGATGCGGCCCGCTCGGCGAGCACGTCGAAGCGTGAGTCGTCCGCGCCCAGTTCGGCGAGCGTCGTCGGGGCGCCGAGGTCGGCGAACAGCCGGTGCAGCACCGCGGCCGGCTCGCCGCCCAGCGCCCGCTCCAGCGCCGCCGCGGCCTCCGGGACCGCCGGCAGCGTCCACGCCACGACGTGCGGCAGGAGCACGGTGTGCGTGCCGGCGTGGGGCAGGTCCAGGCCGCCGCCGAGGACGTGGGCCAGGCGGTGGTGCAGGCCCATCGTCGTCACCGCGAGGCCGGCCCCGGCGAGCCACGCGCCGTAGAGCAGGTCGGCCCGCGCCGCCGGGTCCTCCGGAGTCGCTCGCACGCGCGGGAGCGCGTCGACGATCGCCCGCGCCGACTCCGCCGCCTCGAGCCGCGTCACCGGGGTCGCGTCCGGCGCCCAGAGCGCCTCGACGGCGTGGGCGAGCGCGTTGCCGGCGCTCGTCACCGACACCGCCACCGGCAACGACGTCGTCAGCTCCGGGTCGTAGACGACGACGGCCGGGCGCACCCGCTCGTCGCGGCCGGTGGTCTTGACGCCGTCCTCGGTCCGACCCCAGACCGGGGTCATCTCCGAGCCGGAGTATGTCGTGGGGACGGCGAGCAGGGGCACCCCGGTGTCCCGAGCGATCGCTTTCCCGAGCCCGATCGCCGAGCCGCCGCCGACCGCGACGCACCCATCCGCGCCCAGCTCCCGCGCCCGCGCCACCCCGGAGTCCGCGACCTCGGCCGGCACGTGCTCCACCGCGTCCGCGAGTACGCCCGCGCACCGGGAGCCCAGGAACCCCGCCGCCCGCTCCCCCAGCGCACGCCGTCCCGGGGTGGTCACGACGACGACGCGGCGCGGCGCGAGCCGCGCCACCTCCTCGCCGAGCTCGGCGAACCGGCCCGCGCCGAACACCACCCGCGTCGGGCGCGGCAGCTCGGTGAACCTCACGCAGCCGCCCTCACGATCCGGCCGGCTGCAGCACGACGTCGAACTGCGCCCGCCGGAACGGGTTCGGCAGGCCGTGGCGCGCGGCGGCCTCGGCGTCGTCCACGGTCGCGAAATCCCGCACCAGCGACTGCTTCACGGCGAACACTGCGTCAGAGTCGAGGTACTCGCTGCCCTCGACGAACACGTGCGTGGTCACCGGGACGTATCCCGGCGCCTCGACGATGAAGTGGACGTGCGCCGGCCGGTAGGGATGGCGGCGGGTGGCGCGCAGCAGGGCACCGACCGGGCCGTCGGTGGGGATCGGGTAGTGCGCCGGGACGATGCTGCGGAACCAGAACCGGCCCTCGTCGTCGGCGGTGAACAGGCCGCGCCCGTTGCCGAGCGGCTGGCGGCCACCGGACTCGACGTCGTAGGAGCCCTGCTCGTCGGCCTGCCAGACGTCGATCCGCGCGCCGGGGATGCGGGTGCCGTCCGGTGCGGCCACCGAGCCCTCGATCAGGCAGGGTTCGCCGGTCCCGAGGGAGTCCACCGAGTCGCCCAGCGCGCGCTCCGGGCTCGTGACCACGTGGAACGGCCCGAGCACGGTGGAGGCGGTGGCGTCCTGGGCCTGCCGCTCGGCCTCCATGGTCTCGACCAGCATCGACGCGCCCATCACGTCGGAGAACAGGATGAACTCCTGCCGGTGCTCGTCGCACTTCTGGCCGATCGCGGTGAGGAACTCGATGCCCTGCTCCCACTCGGCGAGGCTGGGGCGCACGTCGCGCAGGAAGCCGTGCAGGTGGCGGACGAGGCCCTCGATCACCTCGTGCAGCCGCGGGTCGGGCGTGTCCGCGAAGCTCGCGAGCACGGCGTCGACGGAGTCCTTCTCACTGAAGTCCATGGTTGGCCTCCGGCCCATGTGAACGATGGTGGTCGCCCGGGCGACCACAATCGTTCACATGCGCGATAGCGCTCGGTCGAGCGTGGTGGACAGGGTGGTGGCGGGGTCGTCGGGCAACGCGGCGAACCGGGCCGCGACGTGGTGGTCGGGGCGCACGAGCACCGCGCCGGTGTCCCCGATCCCCTCGGTCTCGAGCAGCGTGGCCCAGTCGCCGTAGGGGTCCTCGACGTCCTGGCCGGGACCCACGACGATGAGCGCGACGAGACCGGAGGCGACGTCGGGCGCGGCGCCCCACGCCTGCCCGCCCGGTCCCGTGAACAGCGTGAACCGGCCGTGCCCGGCCAGCTGGATCGTCGAGACGTCGCGGTCGGTCCGGCCCAGCCACACGTGCGGCACCCGTGCGCCGGGCGTCGTCGACGGGACGTGGACCAGTTCCGGGTCCTCGGCCGCGATCAGCGGGTCCGGGGCGAGGTCGTCGGGCACGACCGCGCTCGAGACGTAGCGGGGGTTGAGCTCCACGCCGTGCGCGTCGAACTCGTAGGCCTTGAACCGCACCGCCTCG
>NZ_JBVPVA010000925.1:0-1645 GCF_055612215.1 Actinomycetospora sp.
GCCCGGACGGGCGGCCGGTGGCGCGGGGCGGGCCGGCGCGGCGGGCGGGACGGCGAGCGCCTGCGGGCCGGAGAGCGAGTGCGGCGCGCGGGGCGCCACCGGGAACGTGCCCGGGCGGGCCGAGCCGGTCTGCGTCGCCCCGGTGTCGCCGGCGCCGGGGCGCGCACCCGGCGGCGCGGGCGGCGGCGGGGGGAGAGCGGTCGACCGGCCAGTGCCCACCCGGCCGGACCACGACGCGGCCTCGCGACCCGGGCCCTGCGCGCGGAACGACGACGACGAGAAGGCGGTGGGGAGGCCGACGGGCGGTGACGGCGGCGCCGGGTCGTCGGCGGGGCGCGCCCGGAAGATCTCGCCGTAGTCGCGGTCGAGGTCGGAGCCCTCGGGATCGCGGCGCGACGTCTCGACGTCGTCGGCGGCGTGCGAGCGCTCGCGGTGCGACGACCGGGAATGTGCACCCGCCACCGCTCCACCTCCCGCGTCCGCTGCCGGCACCCTCGCGAGCTCCGGCCCGATTGGATCACGTTCCGGTCACTGCACCGCAGCGCTCCCGTGACGCTCGTGGCGACCTGCACCCACTCGGCGACGAACGGTGACCGATGCGGTGACCGGCGGGCTCACCGGGCCCACACGGTGGCCAGGCGATCCCGTGAGTGAGCAACGGCGGGAGGAGGACTCGGCTACAGGGGTTGGTCCGTGTGCTCCGTGACCGGATGGAAACATGCGGCGAGCGGCGTGCCCGGCTCCTTCTCGTGGGTGACACTGATGCCCGCCCGCGGAGGACGAGACGCCGAGAGGTGGCCATGACCGACGAGCCGGACGAGGCGCCCGGGGACGCCGACCCGTCGAGGCCGCGCGAACCGGACGCGCCCCGCGACCGGTCCGGGCTCGTGGCGGGGGAGGCGGCGGCCATCGCCCGGTTCGGCGAGGGTCCGGCGCTCTTCTGGGCCGACGTCCCCGCGCCGCGTCATCCGCACGTCGGCCCGCTCCTCCCGCGGCGGCGCGCCGCGGCACCCGGGGCGGCGGCCTCCCGGCCCGGCGAGGCCCGGCGCGCACCGGCGACGTCCACCGCGCTGGTCCCGGCCCGCCGCGACCTCCCGGCCCGCGTCACCGACGCGCCGTCGGCGTGGGCACGGGCCGGGGACGCGGCCCGCCGCGGCGTGGCGGTCGTCGTGGACTGGACCGCCCGCGGCGTGGTGGCCGCCGTCGACGTGGTCGGGGCGGCCGCGCAGGCCGTGGTCACGCTCCTCTTCGGCCCGCAGCGCACCTAGAGCTGGACGCCGCGCGTCAGCGCTCCGTCCACGACCAGGTTCGTCCCGCTGACGAACGACGCCGCGGGGCTCGCGAGGAACGCGACCGCCCGGGCGACCTCGTCGGGCCGGGCCATCCGGCCGGTGGGGTTGAGCGAGAGCGCGTGGTTGTACAGGTCCGGGTCGCCCTGCTCGATCGACTCCCACACCCCGCCCGGGAAGTACACGTTGCCGGGGGAGACGGTGTTGGCCCGCACCCGGCCGGCCAGCTGGTGGGCCAGCCCCTGCGTGTAGTGCACGATCGCGCTCTTCATCGTGCCGTAGGGCCCGGCGGCGAAGTCGATCTCGCGCCCGGAGACGCTCGAGACCGTGACGATCGCGCCCGCGTCGGAGGCCTC
>NZ_JBVPVA010000982.1:0-14002 GCF_055612215.1 Actinomycetospora sp.
TCCGGCCCCCGCGGCTGCTCCGGCCCCCGCGGCTGCTCCGGCTCCGGCCGCCGCGCCGGCCCCGGCCACCGCCCCGCAGGCCCAGCAGCTCCCGGCGCCGAAGGCCGCCCCGAAGGCCGGCGACGCCAAGAAGACCGCCGACAAGGCCGACACGAAGGCCGACACGGTCAAGAAGGACGCCGCGAAGGACGCGCCCCAGGACGGGATGCTGGCCGGCCTCGGCCTCTGATCTCCCCAGCTCCGCCACGACGCCGGTCCTCCCCTCGCGGGAGGACCGGCGTCGTCGTGTGTCGGGGGGTCGGTGGACCCGCGCCGGCGGACGCGGATCAGTGCCGCGTGACCGTCGTGCCCGCGGGACCGCCGGAGTGGGAGAGCCTCTTCGCGTAGCAGTCGTCGGCCGAGTACCCCTGCGCGTCGCACCAGGCGTTCGCGGCGGCCGCCGTGGCGAAGCCCTGCGGGTGCACCACGACCCAGAAGTCGCTGCCGTTGAACACCGGCCAGTCGCCGGAGTAGAGCATCACCGCCGACGGGTCACGCCCGGTCAGGGCGGACCAGTGGGTGAGGATCGCGTCGTCGTCGTAGGTGATGCCGTCTGCGACGAGGCCGTCACGCTTGGCCGAGAGCTGGGGCACCCACTGCCCGACGAGGCCCTCGACGGTCGAGCGGTCCGACGCGACCTGGGCCGCCAGCGCCGCGGCGGCCGACCCGCCCGTCGACCCGGAGCCCGACGAGTCGCTCTCCGACGACGCGGCGGCGGGCACCGGGACGCCCACGGTGACCGTCGGGACCACGACCGGGGTGGGCGCCGGCGTCCCGAAGACCGTCGCGGGGCGGGCCGCGAGGACACCGACCGCCACCAGCACGACCGCCACGACGACCGAGACACCGGCGACGATCCACGGCACCGTCGAGCGCGCGGGCACCGGGGCGACGCCGGGCCGGGAGACGGGGCCCGACGCCGGCGCCGGGTAGTAGGTCGGGCGGGGCGCGACGTACGGCGGCGCGGGGGCGGCGGCGAGCCGGGCCGCACCGACCGCGACGGGCACCCGCCGGACGAGGTCCTGGCGCGCGCCGCACGCGACGCAGAAGTGCAGATCCGGTACCAGTGCGGCGCCGCAACGACAGCGACCCATGACGACCCCCCGACGGTCGGGCCGATCGGTGGTGCCGGCCCGTCGTCCGGATGCATCGGTGCTCGAGCGATGTCGTTACGCCGAGGTGTCCACCCGGCTGGCCCGTTCACACCAAGGGACGTCTGCCTCAGCCCAGCTCGTACTCGAACGTGACCCGGTGGGTGCCGTCCGCGTCGACGACCAGACTCCCGTCGCCCCGGATGCCCGCGAGCTCGCCGGTGCCGCTGCCCGGGACGACCAGGAAGTACTCGTGGGTGCGGTCCGCCCCCGACGTCGTCGCCGAGTGCACGTACGCGAACGTGCCCGCGCGGCCGTCGACGCTCCCCTCGAAGGCCTCCATCGCGACGTAGGTCCCCTGGCCGGTCGCCTGGTCGTACGCGGCCGTGAACAGCGTCGCGGACCGGCCGCTCACGTCGCCGTCGTAGACCTTCTCCATCCGGGCGACGCCGATCGGCAACGCCGTCGTGATCGCCGGCTCCGGGGTGACGTCGGTGGGGTCGAAGGTCGCGACGGTGAAGGTGCCCGAGGTCCGCATGGGGCGGAGGGTAGGGCCCGCCCGCGGACGCGGGATTGAACATCCGCGACACCGTGCGAGGCTGCGACCCATGCGCACCGAGCCCGGCACCGCCGTCGTCACCGGGGCCGGGTCCGGCCTCGGCCGCGTGATCACCCGCGCCCTGCTCGACGACGGGTGGCGGGTCGCGTTGGCGGGGCGGCGCGAGGAGGCGCTGCGCGAGACGGCCGGTGACGCGCCGGGCGCGCTCGTGGTGCCGACCGACGTCGCGGACCCCGCGGCGGTCGCCGCCCTCTTCGCCGCGGCCACCGACGCGTGGGGCCGGCTCGACCTGCTGGTGAACAACGCCGGGATGACCGGGCCGGTCGGCCCGCCCGACGAGGTCGACGTCGACGGCTGGCACGCGACGGTCGGGGTCAACCTGACCGGCTCGTTCCTCTGTGCCCGCGAGGCCTTCGGGATCATGCGCCGGCAGGACCCGCAGGGCGGCCGGATCGTCAACAACGGCTCGATCGCCGCGCACACCCCGCGCCCGGGCGGCATCGCCTACACCGCGACGAAGCACGCCGTCACGGGCCTCACGAAGACGATCGCGCTCGACGGCCGGCCGTTCTCCATCGCGTGCGGCCAGTTCGACGTCGGGAACGCCGCGACGGACATGACCGCCCGGATGCGGGAGGGGATCGTGCAGCCCAACGGCGAGCGCATGGTGGAGCCGACCTTCGACCCGGAGCACGTCGCCGACGCCGTCCGCTACATGGTCGGCCTGCCGCTCGACGCGAACGTCCCGTTCCTCACCGTGATGGCGACGACGATGCCCTACCTCGGTCGCGGCTGAGCTCCCCTCACCGCTGAGGAGACGCCGGGACACCGACCGGCCCCGGATCCGGGTGCACGAGCGTCTCCTCGGCCATGCTGACGGCCATGACGACGGGTCCTCTCACGATCCACATCGGGCACGACGAGCTGATCATCCGGAAGCGCTACGAGGTGCTGTCCATCGTCAACGACATCCTCGTCGCGCTCTGGTTCATCGTCGGCAGCATCCTGTTCTTCTCCGACGCGACGACGATCGCCGGCACCTGGTGCTTCCTCGCCGGGTCCGTCGAGCTGCTGATCCGGCCCCTGATCCGGTTGAGCCGGCGGGTGCACCTGACCCGGATCGCCGGATCGACGGCCGCGGTCGAGACCAGCCAGGACTTCTGACGGCGGTCGCGTGTGTATGCTGTGTGTATGGCGCGGCTGAACGTGTGGGTGCCCGACGATCTCGCCGCTCGCGCCCGCGAGCTCGGCCTGAACGTCTCGGCCCTCACGCAGTCCGCGTTGCGGGCCGAGGTCGAGCGACACGCCACGGACGACTGGCTCGACTCGCTGAGCGCACCGGCTCGTCCCGTGAACCACACGTCGGCGATGAACGCTCTCGACGAGGCCCGGGACGAGTTCGGGGTCGACGACCGCCGATGACCGTCCCCGAGCAGGCACATGGGCGATCGGCACCGGTCGAGGCGGTCGTGCTCGACGCCTCGGTCGCGGTGGACCTGCTCGCGAGCACCGAGCTCGCGCCGTTCGCCGCGGAGCGCCTGCGCGGCACCGCCATCCACGTGCCCGCGCACTTCGCAGCCGAAGTGTTCTCGGCACTGGGCCGTCTCCACCGCGATGGCACCGTGCCGATCCAGCACATCGACGTCGCGCTCGAGCGCCTCACCGCGATGCCCGTCACCGAGCACGGGGTGGCGGGTCTCCTGGCCGGCGCCTGGGCCCGCCGCGGACGTCTGCGCCTGCTCGACGCCCTCTACGTCGAGCTCGCCGACCAGCTCGGCGCCGTGGTCGTGACGACGGATCGCCGGCTCGCGCGCGCGGGCGAAGGACGCGTCGAGGCGGTCCCGGGGGCGCCATGAAGCCCCACCCCCCCGGGACCGGCCGTCACCGCGCGGTGCCGCGTTGGTAGGTCCACTCCTCGGCGAGCGGGCGCGTCTCCGCGAACACCAGCCCGTGCCCGACCGGGACCCACATCAGGTAGCCCAGGCTGGAGTCCGGGTCCGGGTTCCGGGCGATCACCAGCTCCGCCACGGCGATGACCCCAGGCCTACCGCCACCCACCGGGATCGACGTCGCCGGGCACCACGTCGGCCGGCGCGTAGGGCTCGCGGGTGAAGACGAAGCTGCCGAGGTCGAGGTGGCTCACCGCACCGTCGGGGTCCCGCACCACGCGCAGCGTCTCGCCGGCGTAGTAGCCGTCCAGGCCCACCCAGTCCCCGTGGGCGTCCCGGTGGAAGCGCGACCCGCGGGCGCCCCCACCCAGCCCGCCGATCGCGAGCTCGTCGGTCCCGTGCGCCCGCAGCGCGACCGGCGCCGCGCCCCAGTACCAGGGCCCGGTCAGCGCCAGGACCTCCGGCTCGGGCGCAGCGGGGACCCACTCCGCGGGCAGCGCGGGCTCCCGGTCGGCGACGACCGCGAGCAGCTCGGCCACGGTCGTGGCGATCGCCGGTCCGGACGTGGCGTTGGCGAACACGATCCCGGCCAGGTCCTCGGCCGGGTCGACCCAGAGCGTCGCGAGGAAGCCCGGCATCGAGCCGGTGTGCCCGGCGAGGTCACGGGTGCCGTGGCGCAGCAGCTGCAGGCCCAGTCCCTGCGAGCTCAGCGGCGCGCCGCGCTCCGCGGGCGCGGACGGGGCCCGCATCTCGGCGACGGTGTCGGCGGCCAGCACCGCGTCGTCACCGTGGAGCAGGAAGGTGCCGTACCGGCCGAGGTCGGCGGTCGTCGACCACAGCTGACCCGCGGGCGCCATGAGCCCGGCGTCCTCGGCCGGCTCCGGCAGCAACGCATCCGCCCACGGGTGCACCGCCCAGCCCGACGCGTGCGGCGGCTCCGGGTGGTAGGTCGTGCGGTCCATGCCGAGCGGGTCGAGGACCTCGGCCTGCAGTGCCGCCGTCCACGGCCGGTCGCGCAGCCGTCCGACGAGGGCTCCGAGCAGCGCGAACCCGACGTTCGAGTAGTGGTGGCGCCGCCCGGGGCCGCGCAACGGGGGCACCGCGACGAGGCTCGCGAGGTCGGGGCGCACCGCGCCGTCGGAGCGCTCCCACCACGGGGCCCCGGTCTCGGCGGCGAGCCCGGAGGAGTGGGCGAGCAGCTGCGCGATCGTCGGGTCGGTGACCGGGGCGTCGGGCAGGTGGTCGCCAAGGGCGTCGTCGAGCCCCAGCAGACCCTCGTCGCGCAGGCGCAGGACGAGCACCGCGACGAAGGTCTTGGTGATCGACCCGATGCGGTACTGCGTGTCCGGGGTCGGGGCGCCGTCCTCGACGCGGCCGCGGCTCCCGGTCCACACCGTCCGGCCGCCGCGCACGACCGCTCCCGCCATCGAGGGTGCGCGGCCCCGGGACTGCTCGACGGCGAGCCGGTGGTCCAGTGCCCGGGCGGTGCCGGCGAGCAGGGCGGGGGTCGGTGTCCTGTCCACGCCCGACATCCTGGCGTTAGCGTGATCGTCGTGGGGGTCTGGTCCGAGCAGGTCGTGCCCCGTGTCACCGACGTGGCCCTCGGGCGTCCCGCCGTGCGTCGGCTGCGGGAACGGGCGCTGGCGCCTGCCCGCGGCGTCGTCGTCGACCTCGGCTCGGGCTCCGCGCCGAACCTCCCGCTGCTGCCGCCCGCGGTGACCCGGGTGCTCGCGGTCGAGCCGTCGGCCGTCGCACGCCGGTTGGCGGCGCCGCGGGTCGCGGCGTCACACGTGCCGGTGGAGCACGTCGGGCTCGACGGCGCGGCGCTCCCGCTCCCCGACGCCTCGGCCGACACGGTCGTCAGCACGTTCACGTTGTGCACGATCCCCGACCTCGACGCCGCGCTCGCCGAGGTCCGCCGGGTCCTGCGCGCGGACGGGCAGTTCCTCCTCCTGGACCACGGGTTGTCCCCCGAGCCGTCCGTGGCGCGCTGGCAGCACCGCCTCACCGGGCTGCAGCAGCGGCTGTTCGCGGGGTGCCACCTGGAGCGGGACATCGCGGGGCGCGTCGCCCGGGCCGGGTTCACGCTGACCGCGCTCGAGCCGGTCGCGATCCCGGGTCCGTCGGTGCTCAACCACGTCGTGCTCGGCGCGGCCCGCCCCACCCCGGGGTGATACCGGTCTCCTCGCGGGGTGAACCCGGCCGGCCCGGGCGATCCCGGCCCCACGCCACCTGCGAAGGGGAGACCGCCGTGAAGGTCACCGTGTTCGGGGCGACGGGCAAGATCGGTGCCCTCGTCGTCCGCCGTCTGCTCGAGGACCGACACGAGGTGACCGCGTTCGTCCGGTCGCCCGCCAAGCTCGGCGTCGCGGCCGCGGCGGTGGACGTGGTGGCCGCCGAGCTGACCGACGAGGACGCGATCCGCGAGGCGGTCGAGGGCGCGGACGCGGTGATCAGCGCGCTCGGGCCGCCGATCGACCCGTTCGTCCGCGGCACCCCGCTGACCGACGGCACCCGCCGGATCGTCGCGGCGATGCACGGGACGGGGGCGCGGCGGCTCGTCGCGCTCGCGACCGTCAGCGTGCCCGACCCCCGCGACCGGCCGCGCCTGCTCGACCGCCTGGTCCCGATCGGGATCGGCCTGCTCATCCCGGGGGCGCTGCGCGAGGTGCAGGGGATCAGCGAGGTCGTCGCCACCTCGGAGCTCGACTGGACCGTCGCCCGGATCTTCGCGCCGATCGACGTGCCCGCGAACCACACCGTGCGCGCGGGGTTCCTCGGCCGCGACTCGGTCGGGGTGGAGATGTCCCGGGCCGACATCGCCGACTTCCTCGTCGACCAGATCAGCAGTGCGGACTTCGTCGGCGCGGCCCCGGCGATCAGCAACTAGGGCGGAGCCCATGTGAACGATTGTGGTCGTTCACATGCCGTAGGCCTCCAGCAGCCGCAGCCACACCTCGGTCTTCGTCGGGAACGAGGGGACCGCGTGCCACAGCCGCGACAGCGGCACCTCGCCGACGACCGCGATCGTCGCCGCGTGGACCATGTCCCCGACGTCCTGCCCGACGAACGTCGCGCCGACCACGACCTCGCGCTCGGTGTCGACCACCAGCGTGGCGAATCCGTCGTAGCCGTCGGCCTCCAGCGCGCCGCCCGCGACGTTCCCGATCTCGTAGCTCACCGTGCGCACCGGCAGGCCCGCGTCGCGCGCGGCCGCCTCGGTGCGCCCGACGGAGGCCACCTGCGGGTCGGTGAAGATCACCTGCGGGACGGCGGTGTGCTCCGCGGTCGTCGCGTGGTGGGAGTAGCGGCCGCCGAGCTCCTCGCCGCGGGAGCGGGCCACGACCACGTCCCCGCAGATCCGGGCCTGGTACTTGCCCATGTGCGTGAGCTTCGCGCCGGTGCTGGCGTCGCCGACGGCGTAGAGCCAGTCGCCGAGCACCGTCGTCGAGTCGTCCGCCGGGAGGGGCTTCCCCGGCTCGAGCCCGACCGTCTCGAGCCCGATGTCGTCGGTCGTCGGGCGCCGGCCCGCGGCCACGAGCAGCTCGGCCCCGCGCACCTGGGAGCCGTCGTCGAGCGAGGCCACGACCTCGCCGCCCTCGCGCCGGACCTCGCGCATCGACACCCCGACCCGGACGTCGACGCCGTCGGCCTCCAGCGCGCCCCGCACCCGCCGCCCGGCCTCGGGCTCGGTGTTCGGGAGCAGCCGCTCGCCGTGCTGGACGAGGGTGACCCGGGCGCCGAGGCGCTGGTAGGCCGTCGCCATCTCGACGCCGACCACCCCGCCCCCGAGGATCAGCAGCGAGGACGGGACGTCCTTGACCTGCGTGGCGTCGCGGTTGGTCCACGCACCGACGTCCTCGACGCCGTCGACCGGCGGGTGGGTCGGTACCGAACCGGTCGCGACGACGACGTAGCGGGCGCCGACCGACGTCGTCGTCCCGTCGTCGTGGGTCACCTCGACGGCGCGCTCGCCGGCCAGCCGCCCGCGGCCGCGCAGCAGCGTGATCCCCGCGCCGTCGAGCCAGCTCGCCTGGGAGGAGTCGTCCTCGGCCGCGAACTGGTCCCGCCGCGCGAGCACCGCCGCGACGTCGATCGGGCCCGCCTCGACGCCGGGCATGCGCTGCGTCGCCGCGAGCAGGTCGACCGGGCGCAGCAGCGCCTTCGACGGGATGCACGCGTAGTACGAGCACTCGCCACCCACCAGCCCGGACTCGACGACCGCCGCCGAGAGGCCCTGCTGGTGCGCGCGGTCGGCGACGTTCTCCCCGACCGGGCCGGCGCCGATCACCACGACGTCGACGTCCAGGTCACTCATCCGTCTCGCTCTCCTCGATCTCTCCGCTGGGTCCGAACCGCTCGACCCGGATGCTGCCCTCCGGCTGCCCGGCCGCCATCAGGTACGACTCCATCGCGAGGGTGAACCGTGCCGAGCCGCACACGAATGCGGTGGCCTCGGGGTCGGCGATCGCGGCCACCGCCGCCCCGTCGAGCCGGAACCCGTTCTCCCGCGTCAGCGCCACGAGCGCCCCGGCCGCCTCGAGCTCCTCGCGGTAGGGCAGCGCGGCCGCGGTGCGCGCGGAGACCGCGAGCGAGAGCAGCTCCGGACGCCCGACGTCGCGGGCGTGGCGCAGCATCGACACCAGCGGGGCGACGCCGCTGCCACCGCCGATCCCGAGCGCAGGGCTGCGGCCGTCCCAGGCGAACCAGCGCCCGATCGGCCCGCGGACCTCGAGCTCGTCGCCGGGCTCGACGCCCTCGGCGAGGAAGCCGGACACCTCGCCGTCGGGGACCCGCTCGACGTAGAGCTCGACGTCGTCGTCCGAGGGGGCGGACACCGTCGAGTACGACCGGCTCGCCGTGTAGCCGTCCTCGGCGCGCAGCCGCACGACGTAGTGCTGCCCTGGTCGGTGGATCACGCGGTCGGGGACGTCGAGGCGCAGGATCACCGCGAGGTCACCGTGGTGGCGCACGTCGACGACCTTCGCGTCGCGCCACACCGCGGCCAGGCGACGGTCGTTCCCGGTCTCCGTCACCGGGCTCTCAGTCCCCCTCGAAGCGCTGCTCGCGCCACGGGTCGCCGCGGTCGTGGTAGCCGTTGACCTCCCAGAACCCGGGTTCGTCGTGGTCCAGCAGGGTGATCTTGGAGATCCACTTCGCGGACTTCCAGAAGTAGAGGTGCGGCACGAGCATCCGCACCGGGCCGCCGTGCTCCCGGGTCAGCGGCTTGCCCTCGTGCTCCCACACGACCCACGCCTTGCCGCCGGTGACGTCGTCGAGCGGCAGGTTGGTGGTGTACCGGGTGGTCGACTCCTCGACGATGAACGTCGCCTCCGGCAGCGGCTGCGCGACCTCGAGCAGCGTGTCGACACTGATGCCGGTGAACGAGGTGTCGAGCTTGGACCAGGTCGTCACGCAGTGGATGTCACCGCGGTAGGTGTCCTCGTCCCGGCCCGCCAGCGCCTTGAGCTCGCGCAACGACCACGTGGTCGGGTTCGCGACGAGCCCGTCGATCGACAGCGACCAGCGCTCGGGGTCGATCCGGGCCGTCGGCTCGGCGGTGAGCACCGGCCAGGACCTCCCGACGTCGTACTGGCCGGGAGGCAGGCGCGGATCGCGCTCGGACTGCCTCCGCCGACCCATGAACCCACGGGTGATCGCCATGTGCGGCTCCTCTCGACACTCCCCCGGCCCGTCACCCTAGGGAGGTGGCGCGGCCGCGCGCTTCCGTCGAACGACCACATCTGCCGGATTCATCCGCGGGAGCCGTCGCGCAGCACGGCGACCAGCTGGTGGCGGCCGCTGATCCCGAGCTTGGGATAGGCGTGGTGCAGATGGGAACCGACGGTGCGCGGGGAGAGGAACAGGCGCTGCGCGATCTCCCGGTTGCGCAGGCCCGCAGCGGCGAGCCGCACGATCTCGCGCTGCTGAGGGGTGAGTTCGGCGAGCGGGTCGACCTCCGGCCGTTCCTCCGCCGGCTCCCCGGACCCCGCAGCGCGCAGCTCCGCGCGCACCCGCTCGGCGGGGGCGACGGCGCCGAGCGCGTCGAAGGCCTCCAGCGCTGCGCCCAGCATCTCGCGGGCCTCGAGAGGGCGCCGGCGCCGGCGCAGCCACTCGCCGTAGTGCAGGCGCACGGTGGCCCGCTCCACCGGCCAGTCCTGCCCCGTGGGGTCGGCCAGCGCCAGCCGGAAGTGGTGCTCCGTCCGCTGCTCGTCGCCGAGGAGGGCGTCCGCGTGGTGCAGCAGCATCCGCAGGCAGGGCGAGGTCCGCTCCCCGAGTGCGGCACGGACCCGGCCCACGACGAGGGCCGCGTCCCGCCGGTCCGCGGGCCCGACCGCGGCCGCGGCGAGGGACGCGACGAGTCGGGGTGACAGCCCGGGATGCACCGGTTCGCCCTCCGCGGTGAAGGCGGTGCGCAGATGGCGGTAGGCCCGGGCCCGGTCGCCCTCGATCATCGCGGCGAGGGCTGCGGACGAGTTGAGGCGGAGATCGAGGAGTCGGTTGTCCGTGAGGTCGATCCGCCGGCGGGCCTCGGCGACGATCCCGTGGGCCAGGCCCGGATCGCCGCGCAGCGCCGCCAGGGCCGCCCGCGGCGCGGCGAGCTCCACGGCCACGCGGTCCAGGCCGCGGGCGTCGGCGAGGTCGCCCCACCGCGCGATGACGGTGTCGGCCGCGCTCCAGCGCCCGTGCTCGACGAGCAGCGCCGCCAGGATCGGCACCCCGAACGCGGTCGGGCCCTCGTGGTGCATCCGGTCGTGGGCCCGGGCGAACAGCTCCACCGAGCGGCGCACGTCGTCGGCGCGGTCGGCGAGGAAGCCGAGGTTCTGCAGGTCGTCCGCGGTGGCGTCGGGACCGGCGCGGCCGCTGTCGAGGATCCGGTCGAGCAGCTGGGCGGCCTCGGCGCGGTCGTAGACGGTGGCGCGTGCCCACATGAGGTCGGCGGGCGAGTCCGCCTCGGCGACCACCCGTCGGATGGCCGCCCGGACCGCCGGGAGGGTCTCCACCGCGTCGGCGACGACAAGCTGGTCGGGCGCACCGGAGAAGTCGGCGGCCAGGCGCAGGAAGGCGGCGAGCAGCGCGGCTCCTGCCGCCGAGGTCCGGCCGACGAGCGGGACGACCTCCTGCAGCCGTCGGACCGCCTCGCGCTGGCGGGCGTGGAGCATGAGGGCCGCCGCGGCCAGCAGGGTGGTGAACACCAGCACGGTCGGGTCGTCGGTCTCCCCGCGGATCGCCTCGCGCTGCTCGGTGACCCCGTCGACGTCGCCCGCCGCGTACGACGCCCGGAGCGCGAGGTGACGGCGCTCCAGGCGGATCCCGGGATCCGGCGAGCACGCGGCGGCCCGGCGCCACGCCCGCGCCTCGGTCCGGTGGTCGCCCCGCTCCCCCGCGCGTGCCGCCGTCGCGGCGAGGGCCGATGCGACGGCCTCGTCGGGCGCGAGGCAGGCCCGGGCGCGCTGCCAGGCGGCGAGGTCGGGATCGTCCCCCACCTCGGCGAGGGCGAGCCGCGCGGTCCGCCGGTCCGCGGCCGGGGTCATCACGTACGCCGCCGCGCGGGCCAGCGGGTGGCGGAACGCCACGGCGGTGCCCTCGACGAGGACGATCCCGGCCCGCTCCGCCGGGCCCCAGCCCGCCAGGTCGGCCGGGGCGACGCCGGCGGCCGCGTGGATCGTCGCGATCGGTTCCCCCTCCGCCACCGCGGCGTAGGCCAGGAGCCGCCGGGTCGTCGCGGGCAGCTCCCGGATGCCGACGCCGAACAGCCCGTCGACGCGGCGCGACAGCTCCGCCGGGAGGGCGCTCCCGGCGTCCGCGAGCTCCTCGAGGGCGAGCGGGTTCCCCTGCCCGGCCGCGAGGACCTCGCGCCGCACCTCGCCGGACAGTCCCGGCATCCGGCGCTCGACGACCGTTGCGGCCGCGCGGTCGTCGAGCGGTCCGAGCGCGAGGGTCGGCAGCGAGGCGTCGCCGGGGAGGGGGCGCACGTCGCCGCGCCCGGCGAGGACCAGCCCGATGCGGTCGACCCAGCTCAGGCGCCGGGAGACGAAGACGATCGCCCGCAGCGACTCCCGGTCGAGCCGGTCGACGTCGTCCACCACCAGCAGGACCGGTCCCGTGCGGGCAGCGCGGCGCAGCAGCAGGAGGACCCCGAGCTGCAGCGCGCCGGTCGGGACGCCCTCGGCGCCGTCGAGCAGCGCGGCGGTGACGGCGGCGCGCGGGTGCGCGGGCAGCTCGTCGACGAGGTCGACCAGCGGGAACAGCAGCTGGCCGAGCGCGGCGAAGGGGACCTCGGACTCGGCGCGGCAGCCGTCGGCCGCGAGGACCCTCACCCCGGCGTCGGCGGCCCGCCCGGCGCCGTGCGCGAGCAGAGCCGTCTTGCCGATCCCCGCCTCGCCCAGCACCACGACGGCGGGCCGGTCGGCCCCGCCGGGCCGGACCGGCGGGGCGGCGACCGCGCCCACGAGGGCCTCGAGGACGGCCCGCTCGGGATCGCGCCCGACGAGCGTCACCGGCCGGCCGAGGCCGTGGGGTGGCGACTCATCGGTCCTCCTCTCGTCGCGGCCACAGCCTAGGCCGCCGACGGCCCGTCGCCATCCCTCGCCGGGAAGTCGGGCCCGGGCCGTCGGAGGTCATCGCGCCGGGCGCCCACTGATCCCGCAGCGTGGCCGGGGCACCGGGCGCGCGCATCGGTCGGTCGACTGCTTCGCCCCCTCGGCGATGGTTGCGCAGGTGAACCACCGCTACCGTTCGGTCGAGTGGAGCGCAGAGGGTGAGGAGCGGGCGGTGACGGGAACCGACGACCGGGGCACGGTCCTCGATCCGGCGTGCGCCCGGCTCCTGCGGGGCCTCGAAGGACCGCCGCCGCTGCACCGGCTGGGACCCCACGCCGGGCGCGAGGCCCTGCGCGAGCTGCAGGACGACCACCTCGAGGGGCCCGGCGTCGAGGTCGAGCTCCACAGCGCGCCGGTGGGACCCGCCGGGCTCGTCGGCTTCCGCGTCGTCCGGCCCGTGGGCGTCGAGGGGACGCTGCCCGTGGTGTTCCACCTGCACGGCGGCCGGTGGATCACCGGGGACGCCGACACGCACGGCCACCTGATCCGCGGGCTCGCGACCCTCGCGCGTGCGGCGGTCGTCGTCCCGGAGTTCACCCTCGTGCCCGAGGCCCGCTTCCCGGTGGCCCTCGAGGAGGCGTACGCGACGCTGCTCTGGGTGGTCGACCACGCGGGCGAGCTCGAGCTCGACCCCGGCCGGGTGGCCGTCGCCGGTGACTGCACCGGCGCGACGACCGCCACGGTGCTCGCGATGCTCGTCCAGCGCCGCGGGGGACCGCGCCTGGCCGCCCAGCTCCTCTACTACCCGTGGGCCGACCCGCGCTGCGACTCCGGCTCCCACCGCGAGTTCGCGGACGTACCCGTGCTCTCCAGCGCCGCCGCACGCTGGTACTGGCAGCAGTACCCGGGGTCGCCCCGTGACCTCGGGGACGCCGCGTTCGCCCCGGCGCGCGCCACGCGCGAGGACCTCGTCGGGCTGCCGCCCGCGCTCGTGGTCACCGCCGAGGTCGACGTGGTGCGCGACGAGGCCGAGGCCTACGGCCGGGCCCTGCGCGAGGCCGGCGTCGAGGTCCTCGCCACCCGCTACCTCGGTGTCGTCCACGACTTCGTGACGCTGCGCCCGCTCCGGGACGTGCCCGCCGCCCGGGCCGCCCTGCGGGAGGGTGCCGCGTTCCTCGCCGACGCGCTCGCCACCGCCTGAGCGGTAGTTGCGTCGAGAGACCGATGCGGCGGCCGGCGCCGCGGCGGGAGGGTCGGGGTCCATCCCCGACGGAAGAGAGCCGACATGCCCTACCTGACGACGTCCGACGGCACCGAGATCTACTACACCGACCAGGGCTCGGGCCGGCCCGTGCTGCTCAGCCACGGCTGGCCCCTGTCCTCGGACGCCTGGCAGGTCGAGGTCAAGCTGCTCGCCGACCACGGCTACCGCGCGATCGCCCACGACCGTCGCGGCCACGGTCGCTCGTCGAAGACCTACACCGGCAACGACATGGACACCTACGCCCGCGACGTCGCCGAGCTCGTCGAGTCGCTCGACCTGCGCGACCTCGTGCTGATCGGCCACTCCACCGGCGGCGGCGAGATGGTGCGCTACGCCGCCCAGCACGGCGTCGGCCGCGTATCGAAGATCATCACCGCCGGGGCCGTCCCCCCGGTCATGATCAAGAAGGAGTCGAACCCCGACGGTCTGCCGATCGAGGTCTTCGACGGCATCCGCTCGGGCGTGCTGCGCGACGCGTCGCAGTTCTGGATCGACCTCGCCGAGTCCTTCTTCGGCGCCAACCGGGAGGGCAGCTCCGTCTCCGAGGGCGCCAAGCGCGACTTCTGGCGCCAGGGGATGAACGTCAACCTCGCGGCCGCCTACGACTGCATCAAGGC
>NZ_JBVPVA010000967.1:0-1426 GCF_055612215.1 Actinomycetospora sp.
GGGCGACCCGGCGGCCTGCGCCAACAGCCGGTCGGCGTCCGGGTGGGCGGCCGCCAGTGCCGCGCGCGCCTGGTCCTCGCCCAGCGCGTCCAGCGCGCCGGTGGGCACGAAGTACAGGTTCATCTCCTCGTCGTTGGCGCCAGCGAGCAGATCGACCCCCGCACCGGACCCGGCCCGGATCGCCTCGAGCGGCGCCACGGGCAGGACGTCGTCGCCGACCACCGGCGCGAGCACGCCCACCCCGAAACCCGGGTCCACCCCGTCGGCCTCGCGCAGGTCACCTCGGCGCGCCGGCGCGCTGACCGTCTCCAGCGCGGCGAGCGCGTCGGCGACCGGACGTTCCCGCACGGCGGCCGCATCGGTCCCGCCCCCCAGTTCGGCGGTGAAAGCGGCGGCGAACCCCGCCATCACGTCCAGGCTGCGCACCACCTCGGCTCCCCCGCTCTGGACGATGGCGCGGTCGAACAGCCCCGCCGCCAGCGGAGAGCCGAGCAGGGCCCCCACCGACATGGCCCCGGCCGACTCCCCGAAGACCGTGACGGCATCCGGATCGCCGCCGAAGGCGGCGGCGTTCTCGCGCACCCACGCCAGGGCCGCGAGCTGGTCACGCAGTCCGATGTTGGTCACGCCGCCCGGCAGCGGGAGGAACCCCTCGACACCCAGCCGGTAGGTCACCGACACCAGCACCACGCCCGCGCGGGCGAGAGCGGTCCCGTCGTAGGCCGGCGCGCCGGGCTCCCCGGCCACGAACGCGCCGCCGTGCAGGAACACCATGACCGGCAGGCCCGTCCCGCCCGGGGTCCAGACGTCGACGGTCAGGTAGTCCTCCCCCGGCCGCCAGCCGTGGCCGATGATCGGGCCGAGGTCGAGTCCCGGGATGCCCCGTGCCGCTTGCGGCGCGTTGGGTCCGGGCCGGCCGGCGTCGCGCACGCCGTCCCACCGAGGTGCCGGTGTCGGCGCGGCGAACCGCACCGGAGGGGCGGCGTAGGGCACGCCCAGGAACCGGTGCACCCCGTCCCGCTCCACCCCGACCACCCGGCCTGCCGTCGTCCGTGCGTCCATGCCCCATGGCTACCAGTCCCGGTCGGGTGTCGGGCCGCGGCGCCCTCGTGCCGGACGATCCCCTCGCGCGAGCCCGAAGGTCGGCCCCCGGGGTCCGTGGCCGACGTCGCGCAGCCCGCACCGCGGTGCGATACCTCCCCGGGCCCTGGTGCCGAGGGGCGGGATCCGGTACCAGTAGTCCCGTGACCCCCGGCCGGCCGTTGGTGCGACGTCTCCACGTCGACCTGTGCCGTGCGCCCGCGACCACCTGTCGTCGCCCGGGTCCCCGCCGCTCGCGTTCCTGACCGGCCTCGCCCCGGCGCCGTCCCGCCCCTCCTCGGGCGGTGACGCGTCGACGGTGACGCCGTCCGCCCCGCGCCCGTGG
>NZ_JBVPVA010001019.1:0-1637 GCF_055612215.1 Actinomycetospora sp.
GCGCACCGAGCCGATCGCCGCGAGGACACCCTCGATCCAGGCCAGAACCGTCTCGTCGTGACGGTCGTCGATGCCCACGCTCACAGACCTCACCTCCTCAATTCCCATTCTATTCGAATAGCGTGAGCTGTGACAGGTGAATACAACTGTCGATCAGCACGGTCCGATAACGCCGGGCGTGGCGTTCTTTCAAACGGGCCCGAGCCGCTATCGATGCCTACTGAACTCCTCGGCTGGGTCCTGGCATTCACCGTTCCCCCTTTCCACCGTGACACGGCTGCGGGGCCCGGCACCGGGTCCTGACATAGTCCGGGTGCCATTTCTTCTGCCCTGTGGGGCGCGGGTCGATCGAGGGTCGCGGCGGGGGTGGCCGAATAGGCCACGGTCGGGGGTTCCGGCTCCACCGCGGCGGTGTGGTCGCGTGCTCAGCCGACGCAGGAGGCTTCGACCACCCGGACGGGTGCGGGCCGGGTTCATCGACCGCTCGCCCCCGCCGGGGCCCTCAGACTCGTCGGGCCCACGGGAAGAAGGAATCGAGAGTTCAGCTGCGAAGCGGCCCTCCCGGCGCCGCAGGCGCCCCGGGCCGCCCGGCCGTGAGGAGCCCACGACCACCGCTGCGCTACTCGGGGTGGTGCGCGGCGACGAGGTCGCGCTCGGGGTAAGGCCATCGTGGGCTGGCCCAGCCGCACCCCGCGGGCCAGCGGGAATCCGTAGCGCAAGTACGCCGCTGGCCGCCGCGGAAAACACGTCGTGCGCCCACCAGATTCTCGAGGGCTGGGCCCGGACTCTTACCTGTTTCCGCATTGGTCCACGTCAGGGCTTCACTCCAGTCGATCACGGTGAAGTCACCTGGCTCACCGCCCCCAGAGGAGTTCGATGTCCATCACTTTCGCGCACGACCACCCCTCGACGTCCCGTCCGCCCGCGGGGTCGGTGCGGGCCTCGGACGCCGAGCGCGAGGCCGTCGTCTCGGTGCTGCACGCCGCCCTCGGTGAGGGTCGCCTCGATCTCGCCGAGACCGAGTCGCGCGTGAGCGCGGCCTATGCCGCGCGCCTCCGCGCCGACCTTCCGCCGCTGCTGAGCGACCTGCCCGATGGGATCGGCCGGATCGCCGCTCCGCTCACCGGACCCGGCGCTCCCGCCTGGTCGGCGGTGTGGACCGACGCCGTGTGGCGCGCCCGGACCGTCCTGCTCGGCCCTCACGAGCCACGCCCGGGCGCCTCGCAGTGCCGTACCGCCGCGGTGCTCTGCGCGCTGGCCGTGCTCTGGCTCCTGGTGTGCCTGCTACTCGGCGCCTCCCTGCCCTAAGCCCGATCCCTTGGTTCGTATGCCCTCTTCTCCCTCCCCTCCGGCTTCGCCGGATCGAAAGGTCGACACCATGGACGCCTCGAACACCGCCTCGAGCGGGTCCCGCTGGGAACCCGGCATCGGTGAGACTCCCGAGCTCTCTCCCAGCGAGACGACTGCTGACGAGTCCTCCCCGGCAGGAGGGGACGCCGTCGCGCTCGACACCGGCTCGTCGCCGGCCACACCGTCGGACGCACCGTCCTGGATTGCGAGCGCCCCCGATGGCGGGGCGACCCCCAACGCGTCCTCCCCTGACGGGCCCGACGTCGCGGGGCCGTTCGCGTCCGGGC
>NZ_JBVPVA010000053.1:0-2838 GCF_055612215.1 Actinomycetospora sp.
GTGATTCTGCGAGAATCTCGAGCCGTGCGCTCCGACCGCCTGCTGGCCACCCTGCTGCTCCTGCAGACCCACGGCCGGCTGCCCGCGCCGGAGATCGCGCGGCGCCTCGAGGTGTCGACGCGGACGGTGGCGCGCGACGTCGAGGCGCTCTCCGCGGCCGGGGTCCCGGTGTACGCCGAGCGCGGCCGGCTCGGCGGCGTCGTGCTCATGCCCGGGTTCCGCACCGACGTCAGCGGCCTCACCGACACCGAGATGCGGGCGCTGCTCGCGCTCACCGACGGCGAGCAGGCCGGGTCCCTGGGGCGCGCGGTCGCGTCGGCGGTGCGCAAGCTGCTTGCCGCAGTGCCCGAGGCCCGGCGGCCGGGGATCGCGGCGGCGCGGCGCACCGTCGTCGTCGAGCAGTACGGGTGGCACCGGGCCGGGCGGCCCGCGGACGAGGTCCCGGCGCTCGGGGCGCTGGAACGGGCGGTCGCCGCCGACGAACGCGTCCGGCTCCGCTACCGGTCCGTCGCGCAGGACTCCGCGAGCTGGCGCACCGTCGACCCCTACGGCCTCGTCAGCAAGGCGGGCACCTGGTACCTCGTCGCGGCCGTCCGCGGGACGGCGCGGATGTTCCGGGTGAGCCGGGTCGAGGAGGTCGCCCCCACCGGCACGCCGGCGCGCCGACCCGACGACCGCGACCTCGAGCAGGTGTGGATCGAGCTGCGCGACCGGCTGGAGCAGGCGCCCGAGGCCGTGACGGTGCGGGCGCGTGTCGACCCGGCGCGGCGCGCGATGGTCGAGCGGGTGGTGGCGGCGCAGCTGGCCGGGCCCCCCGAACCAGAGGGTGACGACGAGCCCGACGTCGTGCGCCTGCCGTTCCGGGCCGCGGGGGCCGCCGTCGGGATCCTGCTCGGCTTCGGCGCGACGGTGGAGGTCCTGGGGCCGCCGGAGGTGCGGGAGCTCATGGCGGAGCGGGCGGCGGAGGCCGTGGCGCTCTACGGCTGAACCGATCTTCCCCGCGACTGCGGCTGCCGCGTCGCGGGGTGGCCGATTAGGGTTCCCGTCCATGACGACGGTGCTGGTGACCGGTGGCGGCGAACGGCTCGACGAGGTCTCGTCGGCGCTGAAGGCGACGGGGGTGGAGGTCGTCGTCGTGGACAACCTCGACCGGCTCGGCGAGTCCGTCGACGGGCAGACGTTCGACGCCTACGTACAGCTCCCGGTGGCCATGACGCCCGGGGAGGGCAGCGTCGTCGCCAAGGTCGAGCAGTTCCTCACCCAGGGCATGCTCTCGCGCTTCCGGGCGGCGGCCACGGTGCTGCCGACGCTCGCGCCGAACGCGAACGTGATGCTCGTCGGCGGGCAGACCAACGTCGACGTGGACGCCCCGGACGACGCCGACGCCCGCGCCGCGATGCTGCGGGTCCTCGCCCACGCGCTCCGCGCCGAGCGGGCGCCCGAGCGGCTGACGGTGCGCGTCGCCGACCGCGCGTGGACGGCCGAGCAGATCGCGGCGAAGGTGACGGGCAGCGGATCGGAGTCGCCCTCGACGTCGGGCGGCGACGAGGGCATCGGGCAGGCCTACGCGGACTGGCGCGCCGAGGTCGTCGGGCTGATGCGGGTGGAGTTCTAGTCGCTCGCGGCCCGGCGACGCCGGGACGTCCCTGGTTCCTCGGGGCATCTCAGCCGTCGCCGCCGCGGGGGCTCAGGCCCTTCTCAGGACGTGCGGACAGACTGAGCCCATGCGGATCCTCGTGGTCGACGACGACCGGGCCGTGCGCGACTCCCTGCGCCGGTCCCTGGCCTTCAACGGGTACCAGGTCGAGCTCGCCACGGACGGCCAGCAGGCGCTGGACACGATCGAGAAGGAGCGTCCCGACGCGCTCGTCCTCGACGTGATGATGCCCCGGCTCGACGGGCTCGAGGTGTGCCGGCGGCTGCGCAGTGCCGGGGACGACCTGCCCGTGCTCGTCCTCACCGCGCGCGAGGCCGTCTCCGACCGCGTGGCCGGCCTCGACGCGGGCGCCGACGACTACCTGGCCAAGCCCTTCGCGCTCGAGGAGCTTCTCGCCCGGCTGCGGGCGCTGCTGCGGCGCACCTCGCCCGAGGACCGCGACGCGAACCCCGAGCCGCTGACCTTCGCCGACCTGTCCCTGGACCCCGTCACCCGCGACGTCCGCCGCGGTGACCGGCCGATCACGCTGACGCGCACCGAGTTCGCGCTGCTCGAGCTGCTCATCGCCAATCCGCGCCGGGTGCTCACGCGCAGCCGCATCCTCGAGGAGGTCTGGGGCTACGACTTCCCGACCACCGGCAACGCCCTCGAGGTCTACATCGGCTACCTGCGGCGCAAGACCGAGGCCGAGGGCGAGCCACGCCTCATCCACACCGTGCGCGGGATCGGCTACGTCCTGCGCGCCGACGCCTGAGCGCCGCCTCGTGGACCGTCCCGCCCGGGTCCTCGTCGTCGAGGACGCCGAACCCATCCTGGCGTCGGTGGCCACGGCGCTGTCCGGCGTCGGCCACGAGGTCCTCGCCCGCGCCGACGGCGCCCGGCTGGAGGACGACCTCGCGACGTTCGCGCCCGACGTCGTCGTCCTCGACGTCATGCTGCCCGGCCGCGACGGCTACGCGCTGCTGCCCGTGGTCCGCGCGACGAGCGCCGGGGTGATCCTGCTGACGGCGCGCACCGGGGTCGCCGACCGCGTCCGCGGGCTGCGCGCCGGCGCCGACGACTACCTCGTCAAGCCGTTCGCGCTCGCCGAGCTGATCGCGCGGGTCGAGGCGCTGCTGCGGCGCAGCGGCGGGGTGGGGGACGCGGTGGAGGTCGCCGACCTCGTCGTCGACCCCGACGCC
>NZ_JBVPVA010000145.1:0-14946 GCF_055612215.1 Actinomycetospora sp.
CCAGGCCGTAGCACTTCCGCGTCACGACGAGCCCGAGCGGCACCGAGAGGTTCCCGCCGACCGCGAACATCCGGCTGAGGTGCCGCACCGTCGCGTGGGTCTCGGACTCCGACCCGACCATGAAGCCGGGTGTGTCGCACAGCGAGACGACCGGCAGCCCGAACGCGTCGCAGAGCTGCAGGAAGCGGGCGGCCTTGTCGGCGGCGTCGTGGTCGATCGCGCCGCCGAGGTGAGCCGGGTCGTTCGCGATCAACCCCATCGGCCGGCCTTCCACCCGGACCAGCGCCGTGACGATCCCCCGGCCGAACCCGGCGCGCAGCTCCAGCACCGACCCGACGTCGGCGAGCCCACCCACGACCGCACGCACGTCGTAGACCCGCACCCGGTTCTCCGGGACGACGTGGCGCAGCAGGCGCTGGTCGGGCGCCTCCCAGTCGGCGACCGGCCCCTGGAAGTAGGAGAGGTAGCGCCGCGCGACCCGGGTGGCCTCGTCCTCGTCGGCGACCAGGACGTCCACGACGCCGTTCGCGACCTGCACCGCCATCGGCCCCACGTCGTCCGGGGCGACGACGCCGAGCCCGCCGCCCTCGATCATCGCGGGGCCGCCCATCCCGAGACTCGCGCCCTCGACCGCGATGATCACGTCGCACATCCCGGCCAGGGCCGCGTTGCCCGCGAAGCAGCGCCCGGCCACGACCGCGACCAGCGGCACCCGCGCCGAGAGCCGGGAGAACATCTCGAAGGCGGGGACGTCGAGCATCGAGGCCCAGCTGCCGTCGGTGTCGCCGGGACGGCCTCCCCCGCCCTCGGCGTAGACCACCACCGGCCAGCGGCGGGCCTCGGCGATCGCGAAGGCCCGGTCCTTCTTGCGGTGGTTGACGGCCCCCTGGGTGCCGGCGAGGACGGTGTAGTCGTAGGCGAGCACGACGGCGTGGGCGTGCTCGGTGCCGACGAGGTCGGCGTTGATCGTGGCCGTGCCGGCGAGCATGCCGTCGGCCGGTGTGCGCTCGACGAGGTCCTCCAGTGAGCGCCGTCGACGCTGGGCGGCGATCGCGAGCGGCCCGTACTCGACGAAGCTGCCCGCGTCGCAGAGCTGTGCGAGGTTCTCGCGGGCGGTGCGCAGGCCGCTGCGGTGCCGCGTGTCGACGGCCGCGGGGCGCGCCTCGTCGCGGCCGATCGCGTGGCGCTCGAGGACCTCGGCGAGGTCGGGCCGGACGTGGTCCGGGTCGACGTCGCCCTGTGCGACGGCGTCCTCCGCGACGGCGTCGTCGGGGGTGAGCACGAGCAGCGCCTCCCCGGCGGCGACGGTGTCCCCGGCGCTCACCGCGACCGTCCCGACGGTGCCGGCGGCGGGCGCGGCGACGACGTGCTCCATCTTCATCGCCTCGAGGACGGCCAAGGTCTGCCCGGCGCGGACGGTGTCGCCCGATGCGACCTCGACGGACACGACGGTGCCGGGAGCGTCGGCGGTGACGGCGTCCTCGCCGGGGCCCGGGGATACGGCGGGCCCGACGTCCGCGGGCGTCGGGGCCGCAACGAACCGGTGCGGGCGGGTGGCAGCGAGGATCTCTGAGCGGTGGTCGTCGAGGAATCCGGTGGTGAGCTCGCCCGCGGCGAAGGCGGGGTGCGCGACGATGCCGGCGAGCACGTCGACGTTGGTGCCGACCCCGGCGATGTTGACCTCGCTGAGCGCGCGGCCGGCCCGTGCCGCGACGACGGCGAGGTCCGCGGCGGGGTCGGAGACGATCAGCTTTGCCAGCAGGGAGTCGTAGCGCGGGCTCGTCCGGTAGCCGACATACCCGGCGCCGTCGACGCGCAGGCCGCGCCCGGAGGGCAGCTCGTAGGCGGTGAGGGTGCCGGCGGTGGGCGTCACGGTTCCGTCGGGCCCGGTCTGCTCGCAGGTGATCCGGGCCTGGAGCGCCGTACCGCGAGGCGTCGGGGCCCGGTCCTGGGTGAGTCCGAGGTCGGCGAGGGTGGCGCCGCCGGCGAGCCGGATCTGCGTCGCCACGAGGTCGACGCCGGTGACCTCCTCGGTGATGGTGTGCTCCACCTGCACCCGGGGGTTGACCTCGATGAACGCGAAGCGCGCGCCGGCCACCAGGAACTCGACGGTGCCCAGTCCGGCGTAACGGACCGACTCCCCCAGCCGCACCGCCGCCGCGTGGAGGGCGGCGCGCACCTCCGGGTCGAGACCGGGCGCCGGCGCCACCTCGACGACCTTCTGGTGGCGGCGCTGCACCGAGCAGTCGCGCTCGAAGAGGTGCATCACGTGACCCGATGCGTCGGCGAGGATCTGCACCTCGATGTGCCGCGGGTCGATCACCGCCCTCTCGAGGATCACCGTGGCGTCGCCGAACGCCGAGGACGCCTCGTGCATCGCGGCCTGCAGCGCCTCCCGCAGCCGGCTCTGCTCGCGGACCAGACGCATCCCGCGCCCGCCGCCGCCCGCCACGGCCTTGACGAACAGCGGGAACGTCATCCCCTCCGCGGCCGCGAGGAGGGTGTCGACGTCGTCGGAGGGGTCGGACGAGTCGAGCACGGGCACGCCGGCCTCGCGGGCCGCGGCGACGGCGCGGTGCTTGTTGCCCGCCATCGCGAGCACCCGCGCCGGGGGCCCGATGAAGGTGATGCCGGCCTCGTCGCAGGCGGTGGCGAGCTTCGGGTTCTCGGAGAGGAAGCCGTAGCCGGGGTAGATCGCGTCGGCGCCCGCCCGCCGCGCGGCGGCGATCACCTCCTCGATCGAGAGGTAGGCGCGGACCGGGTGGCCCGCCTCGCCGATCTGGTAGGCCTCGTCGGCCTTGAGGCGGTGCTCGGAGGTGCGGTCCTCCACCGGGAAGACCGCCACGGTCGCCGCACCGAGCTCGTAGGCGGCGCGGAAGCCGCGGATCGCGATCTCCCCGCGGTTGGCCACGAGCACCTTGCGGAACATCGACACCCTCCCTCCGGGCCCGACCGGGCGGCACCGGCGCCGGGACGGTACCGCGCACCCCGGGTGTCGATCGTGGTCCTCGACGGCGGGCGTGCGGTACCAAGGAGGGACACACCGGGCGAGGAGGTCCGACATGGCCGGCACCATCGGACGACGACGCTCGCCCGTGCCCTGGCTGTACGCGCTCGCGGCCCTGCTCCTGGTCCTCGTGCCCGTCGTGCTGCTCGGCACGCTGGTGGGCGGCGCGGGCCTCGGCGCGGCCCTGCTCGCCACCGTGGCGGACCTCGTGGCCGCCGTGATCGCCGCCGGGATCGCGACGGTGCTGCTCGCCCGCCGCGGGGTCCGCCGGGTCCGCACGGTGGTGCTCGGACATCCCGCCGGCCGCGCGGGCCGGCTCGCCGAGCACGGCGCCGCGCGCTGGCTGCTGGCCCGGGACCGCTTCGCCGCCCTGCAGCGGGAGTACGCGGGCGTGGAGTCCGACCCGCGGGAGGTCGCCGCGCGGCCCGCCCTCGTGGACGTGACGGTGCCCGCGACCGGCCGGTTCGTCGAGGCCCTCGGCGAGGCCCACGACCTCCTCACCGCCACCGAGCCCGTCGACCCGCGCCACCGCGACCGGTTCGTCGCGGCCGTCGACCGGGCCGTCGCCGCGTGGGGCGAGGCCCGACGCACCGCCGACGCGCTGGCCGCGGCGCGGGACGCCGAGCACGGCCCGGGTGTGGTCAGCGGGCCGGGCGTGGTCGGCGGACCGGGTGTGTTCAGCGGGCCGGGCGTGGTCCGCGGGCGCGCTGTCCACGGGCCCCGGGACGAGTACGGCGTGGCCGCCCAGGCCGTCCGGGCGGCCGCCGCCCGCGGGGTGCGCGACCTGCGGGAGCGCATGCGCGCCTGAGGCCCCTCACCGGCGGTCGCCGATCGCCCGCAGGGCCGCCGCCGTGGCCGCGGGCCGGTCCTCCTGCAGGTAGTGCCCGGCGCCCGGGACGACCACCACGTCCGAGCCCGGCGCCACCGCCGGCAGCGTCGCCGCCGCGATGCCGGGCGCGCCGCCCTCCAGCGCGGTCGCGGGGACGGCGAGGGGCCGCGGGTCCGCGCGGGTGGCCGCTGCGTCGAGCGGCAGTCCCCGGTAGCGGCCCATCGCCGCGTCGAGGCGACCGGGTCGGGAGTACGCGCGCACGGCGTCGTCGAGCGAGCCGGAGGCGGTGACGGCGGGATGGCCGACGAACCGCGCCAGGAAGTCCGCCTCCCGGCCGGCGACCCGGGCCGCCACCTCGCCGGGCGGGGCGGCCGCGAACGCCGCGACGTGCGGCGGCGCCCGCTCCTCGAGTCCGGCCCCGGGGACCCCGCCCCCCGACAGGACGAGGTGGCGGACCTGGTCGGGGCGCGCCCGGGCCCAGGCCAGCGCGGGCATCGCCCCCATGTCGTGCCCCACCACGACCGCCGGGGCCAGGCCGAGGGCGGTGGCGAGCCCGGCGAGGTCGGCGGCCGAGGAGGCGGCGTCGTAGGCGGCGCGCGGGTCGGCGCCGGCCGGCGTCGGCGGCGCGGACGAGGAGCACCCGGTGCCCCGCGGGTCGGGGACGACCACCCGGTGGTCGGCCACCAGGTCGGTGGCGACGCCCCGCCACGTCCGCCAGATCTCGGGGAAGCCCGGGACGAGCACGACCGCGGGCGCGGTGGGCGGCCCGCCGACGGCGACGTGCAGGACGACCCCGTCGACCGGCACGAACCGCTGCGTCAGGCCCGGGACGTCGGCACCGCAGGCGTCGTCCGCCGCCACCGGCACCGCGGGCCCCGTGGCGCAGCCCGCCAGCAGGGCGCCCACCAGGAGCACGGTGGCGACCCGCAGCACGCGGAGCGCGGACGATGGCGGGCGCACGATCCGGGGGTCCCCACCGAGCATGATCGCCCACCGTGACGACCGGCCGCGGTTCCCTGGACGGCCGGCACCCCCGGCCGGCGGCCCGTCACCGCAGGCGGTGACGATGTGGCCTACGCCACTTCACCCGAACGAACCCGATTGGGGACTCACTCGTACGGACATCCCCTGGGTGACGGTCACGGCGGTGCCGCGGTCGTCACGAGACCATCGGTGTCCGGGAGCTGGGGAGCGTCCGTCACCGAATCTGGCCCGGGGTGACCCTTTCGGGGAGGGAGCCCCGGGCCGTTCTCGTCTCAGGCGACGCGGCGTGCGCCGACCGCGTTCTTCATGATCTTCGACAGCGGGGTGTACCTGACGTCCTCGCCGCTGTTCGGGGCCTCGATCACCTTGCCGTTGCCGACGTACATGACGACGTGGCTGACCGGGCTGTAGAGGAAGATCAGGTCGCCGGGCTTCAGGTCGTCCATGGAGACCTTCTGGCCGACCTGGGACTGCGCGGCGGAGGTCCGCGGCAGGTCCTTGCCGGCCTGCTCGAACGCGTACTGCATGAGGCCGGAGCAGTCGAAGGCGTCCGGGCCGGTCGCGCCCCACACGTACGGCGTGCCGAGCTTCGACTCCGCGGCCTCGATCGCCGAGGCGGCGAGGGACGACGGCTGGTCGGCCGCCGGCTTCGCGGCAGGGGCGGGCACCGCCGCCGCGGCGTGGCGGGTGGAGGCCGCCACCGTCTTGTACTGGGGGGCCAGCGCCGGTGCGACGGCGGCGATGACGGGCATCACGCCGGTGGTGACGGCGGGCGCCTGGACCGGGTGCGCGGCCGCGGGCAGCGACATGTTGCTCGCCGCGAGCGAGGCGGGGATCGCGACGTCGCCGGTCGTGGCGGGCTCGTCGGGTAGCAGGCCGTGCGTGGCGGCGCCGCCGGCGCCGGCGAGGGCGCCCAGCGCGGCCAGGGAGAGACCCGCGGTGCGCGCGGCGCGGTTGAGCGGCGCGGGGGCGGGCCGCTGGGGACGAGCCGGCCGCGGAGGACGGGGCGCGTGCGGCCCGTGGCCGGGGTGACCGGCGGGGGCGCCGTGCGCGGCACGCCCGCTCCACTCCTGCGGGATGGGCCCGAGCGACCCGGTCGTCGCGGCGTCGGGAGCACGGTGACGCCCGGCAGGCACGGGCCTGACCGGAGGAAGGACAGCGGTCATGCAGCGACTCCCCACCCGACGGTGATCGGACGAGGACGCACGGGGCTGTCCCTGGTCGACCCGACCGCTGGGGAGTGCAGCGGGCCGACGATCTCCGTCCCGTCCTGGACGTGTACGCGCTCCGGGGAGGCCGCCGGACGGGAGTCGGGCGAAACGGCCGAGCGCACCGGTTCACTGTGTTGCGAACCGACCGCCAGACCGTAACCGAACCGTGACCGGTGTAGCGCAACGGGGAGCTGTGTGTCGCGCCCGGAGGTCGCCCGCGCGCGCTGATCGGCGAACCCGTCGTGCCCGACCGATCACGCCGCGTTCGTCCGGTGACCGTGCCGCGTGCGCCGCCCATCGGCGCCGACGGTCCTCCTGGCCCGCGCTGCCCCGTTCGGACCCGTGCGAGAGACCGTTCAGAGCCGGTCCAGGAACTGCGCCCCCTCGTCGCCCACCACCGCACGCACGAGGCCGGCGAGCCGGGGATGGTGCGCGAGCGCCGGATCGTCCTCGAGGACCGTCCGTGCCACCTCGCGCGCCTCCGCGATCTCCTCGGCGTGGCGGCGCACCGACAGGAAGCGCAGCGTGCTCATCCGCCCGGCCTGGTCGGTGCCCAGCACGTCACCCTCGCTGCGCAGCTCGAGGTCCAGATCGGCCATCGCGAACCCGTCGGTGATCTCCGCGATCCGCTCCAGGCGCGTCATCGCGGGGCTGCCGGGCTCGGCGTCGGTGACGAGGTAGCAGGAGGCCGGCGAGCTGCCCCGGCCCACGCGGCCACGCAACTGGTGGAGCTGGGAGACCCCGAACCGCTCGGCGTCGAGCACGACCATCGCGGTGGCGTTCGGCACGTCGACGCCCACCTCCACCACGGTCGTCGCGACGAGGACGTCGATCTCCCCCGCGCCGAAGCGCCGCATCACGTCGTCCTTCTCCTCGGCCGGGAGCCGGCCGTGGAGGATCTCGACCCGCAGCCCGGCCAGCGGGCCGGTCACCAGCAGCTCGGCCACCTCGAGGACACCGAGCGGCGGGCGGCGCTCCTCCCCCTCGGCGCCGCCGCCGCCGTCCGCCGCGTCCGCGTCGTCGGGCGCGGGCTCGTCGTCGCCGATGCGGGGACAGACGACGTAGGCCTGGTGCCCGGCGTCGACCTCCTCGCGCAGCCGCTCCCACACGCGGGCGAGCCACTTCGGCCGCCCGCCGGGCACGGCCCGCGTCGCGATCGGCTGCCGCCCGGCGGGCAGCTCGTCGAGGACGGACACGTCGAGGTCCCCGTAGAGCGTGAGCGCGACGGTCCGCGGGATCGGCGTCGCCGTCATCACCAGCAGGTGCGGGGCGGTCGCCCCGGTCCGGGAGCGCAGCTCGTCGCGCTGGCGGACGCCGAACCGGTGCTGCTCGTCCACCACGACCAGGCCGAGGTCGGCGAAGCCCACGCCCTCCTGGATCACCGCGTGGGTCCCCACGACGATGCCGGCGGTGCCCGACTGCACATCGAGCAGCGCCGCACGGCGCTCCTTGGCCGACAGCGAACCGGTGAGGAGCACGATCCGCGTCGCGCGGTCGCTCGTGTCGAGCTCGACCGGCGCCGACCCGTCGTCCTCGGGGAAGAGGGCCGCCGGCTCCCCGGCCCGGCCGAGCGGCCCGAGCATCGCGCGCAGCGAGCGCGCGTGCTGGGCCGCGAGCACCTCGGTGGGGGCCAGCAGCACGGTCTGCCGCCCGGCGTCGACGACCTGCAGCATCGCCCGCAGGGCGACCACGGTCTTGCCCGACCCGACGTCGCCCTGCAGCAGCCGGTTGAGCGGCCGGGGGGCCGCGAGTGCCTCGGCGAGGTCGGCCCCGACCTTCTGCTGCCCGGCGGTCAGCGCGAAGGGCAGCCGGGCGTCGAACGCCGCCGCCAGCCCGTCCTCGACCCGGGGGCACGGCGGGGCGGGGCGGTCGGACGCCAGGAGCTTCTCGCCCTGCAGCACCAGCTGCAGGGCCAGCGCCTCGTCCCACGTCAGCCGGCGCATCGCGGGGCGGGTGTCCTCGAGCGCAGCCGGGAGGTGGATGTCGCGCAGCGCCCGGCCCAGCCCGACGAGCCCGTGGCGGCGGCGGACCTCCTCGGGCACCGGGTCCACCGGGTCGTCGAACACCTCGAGGGTCTGGCGGACCGCGGCCAGCAGGTCCCAGGTCTGGACGTTGCGCGTCGCCGGGTAGATCGGGGTGACGGGAGGCAGCTTCAGGGACTCCCCGTCCGCTCCGTCCTCGTCGTCGCCGTCCGCGCGGATCTTCCGCGCCTGCGGGGTGTCGAGCTGCCAGCGGCCCTGGAAGCGCTGCAGCTTGCCGGCGAACATCGCGCGCGTGCCCCGCGGCATCTGCAGGTGACGCCAGGGCTGGTTGAAGAAGGTCACGCCGAGCTCGACCGACCCCACCGAGATCTGCATGGTCGTGATGTCGAGCAGCCCGCGGCCGCCGCGGCGGGGACGGCGCTGGTGGGTGGCGCGCTCCACCTCGGCCACCACGGTGACGTAGGTGCCCTCGCGGAGCTCGCGCGGATCCATGGCCCCGAGGTCGTTCACCACCTGGTACCGGCGCGGGAGGTGGCGCAGGAGGTCCCCGACCGTGTGCATGTCGAGGTGCTTGCGCAGCGCGGCCGCCGACCGCCCGCCGAGGGCCTCCGCGAGGGGGGAGTCCATGTCCACCACGGGGTGAAGGTTCTCATCCGCCACCGACAGCGTCGCCGCTCGCGGGCGGGACACCCCGCCGACCGGGCCGGTCGGGGCGCTCGGTTACGCTGGGGAACCTGTCGTGCGGCGAGTTCATCGGCCGTGCGCTCGAATGACCGGCGATGTCGAGAGGTGTTCGAAGTGGCTGCGGTGTGCGACGTGTGCGCGAAGAGCCCCGGGTTCGGGAAGTCGGTCTCGCACTCCCACCGCCGGACCAACCGCCGGTGGAACCCGAACGTGCAGACCGTGCACGCCCGGGTGGGCAAGGGCAACCGGACGCGGATGAACGTCTGCACCTCCTGCCTGAAGGCCGGCAAGGTCAGCAGGGCCTGACCCTCCGTCCGGCGTGATCGCCGGACTCCAGACGCCTCCGGGCCCGGCCACGTGCCGGGCCCGTGGCGTGTCCGGCCCCTGCGCGAGGCGTGGGGCCGCGTCAGGACACCGGGCCCGAGCCGGCGAGGTCGTCGAACTCGCCGTCCTTGGCCCCGCGCACGAAGGCGTCCATCTCCGCGCGGGTGTAGCGCAGCACCGGGCCGTCGACGTCGCCCGCTGCGCGGACCAGCAGCCCGCCGTCGGCCAGCCGCGCCGTCTCGATCCCGGCCCCGCTCGTCGTCCAGCGCATTCTCGGCCCCTCCCGCGAACGACCGCGCCACCCGACGTCGGCGAACGCACATGCGGTCGTCCTTGCGCCTGCACGGTACGTAGGTGAGGATCGACCGAGCGCGATCGCAGCCGATCTTCGACGAACGGGGGACGTGGTGAGCCGACCGGACGCCCCGTCCGCCGCCGAGCCGCGCATCCCGCGCGCTCCCCGTCCCGTGAACCGGCGCTCGCCGGCCGTGCCGCTGCGGGTCGTGTCGCAGCGGCTGAGCCCCGAGGAGGCCGACCGCCTCACCCGGGGACCCGCACCCTCGGCAGCGCCGCCCCAGCGCCCGGCGACGGGGTGGGCGGCTCCGGCCACGGCCCGGGCGGCCTCGGCCGGGCCCGCCGCGGGCGCCGCGACCGCCCTCGCCCCGCGCCCGTCCGGGGTCGTCGAGCGCCGCGCCCCGTCCGAGCGGGCCCTGCCCGTCCTCGACCGCCGCCGACGCCGACCGTTCGCCCGGCTCCTCGCCCTCGTCCGCGCCCGGCGTCGCGGCGAGCCCGGCGGACGGCACCGCCCCGGCACCACCCCCACGCAGGGATGGAGCATGTTCGCCCCGCACCGGCGCTCGCAGCGCCGCTTCGGCGCCCGCCGCTGACACCTGTCGCCCCCACTCCGCTCGCGAGGGGCGCACCACGCACGTCCGGCAGGTCCGGAACTTGCGGCCAGTGCCCCTGACGACGTGAGCCCCGTGCCGGGACCCGCGCCCGTCAGGCGGCCGTCAGGGCAGGCGCCAGTCCACGGGCTCGTCGCCGAGCTCCTCGAGGAAGCCGTTGACGCGGCTGAACGGGCGCGAGCCGAAGAACCCGCCCGCCGCCGACATCGGGCTCGGGTGCGCGGACTCCACGGTCGGCACGTCCTCCCCGAGCAGCGGGACGAGCGACCGGGCGTCGCGGCCCCAGAGGATCGCCACGAGCGGCTGGTCGATCCGCTCGACGAGCGCCCGGATGGCCTGCTCGGTGACCTTCTCCCAGCCCTTGTTGCGGTGCGAGCCCGGCGCTCCGGGCGCCACGGTGAGGACGCGGTTGAGGAGCAGCACGCCCTGGGCCGCCCACGGCGAGAGGTCGCCGGTGGACGGCGGCGGGTGGCCGAGGTCCTCGCCGTACTCGCGGAAGATGTTCTGCAGGCTCTTGGGCAGCGGCCGGACGTCGGGGGCGACCGAGAACGACAGCCCGACGGCGTGCCCGGGCGTCGGGTAGGGGTCCTGGCCGACGACGAGCACCCGCACCTCGTCGAAGGGCTGCGAGAACGCCCGCAGCACGTTGGGCCCGGCGGGCAGGTAGGTCCGGCCGGCGGCGATCTCGGCGCGCAGGAACTCCCCCATCCCCGCGACGTCCTCCGCGACGGGGGCCAGGGCCTCCGCCCAGCCGGCCTCGACGGTCTCCGAGAGCGGGCGCGCCATCAGGAGGCCCGCCGCCGGGCGTGGGTCAGCACGGGCGGTCACGCTAACGGGTCGCTCCGGACGGTCAGCTCGCGGGCGAGGCAGAGCGACCCCGGCTCGTCGCGGTAGACGCCGAAGCGCGGGAGGTCCGTGTAGCCGGCGGCGCGGTAGAACGCCACGGCCTCCGGCTGCCGGTCCCCGGTCTCGAGCACGGTGCGGGCGCACCCGGCGGCCGCGGCGGTGCGCTCGAGCTCGGCGAGCAGCGCGCGGGCGATCCCCCGGCGCCGGTGGGCGGGGTCGACCCACATGCGCTTGACCTCGGCGTCCCCGGGCCGCAGCACCGCGCGGTCCTCCGGCGCGACGGACGCGGCCGTGTGCCGACGCCACCCGCCGCAGCAGACGGCGCCCGCGTCGGGCAACCGACCGAGCAGGAACAGTCCACGCGGGGCGGCGAACTCGGCGGGGTCGACCGGGGTGCGGTCGGCCCCGCCGTAGCGGTCGACGTAGAACGCCTGCACGGCGTCGATGAACCGGACGCTCTCCGGATCGTCGTACGCCACGACGTCGAACCGCAGCGCCGGCCGGGTCGGGGGATCAGCGCGCACGTCGGCAGCGCGCGACACGCGACGTCGTCGTCCGCCGGCGACCGGCGGTGCACCCCGCGACGACCGCCACCCCCGTCGGCATGTGCCCGTACTCCTCCCGGCGATGACGCGTGGGCCCGGCGATCACGCTACGGGCCCCGGTCGGCGTCCTCCACCGCGGACCTTGTCCTCCACGTCGCGGAATGCGACGGTGCACCCGCTCGTGGAGCGCCGACGAGCAGGAGGGCGGGGTGCACCGCGTGCTCGCGAGGTCGGGGCGGTGACCCGCCCGGTCGGGGTCTGCTGGGACATCGACGGAACGCTGCTCCGCGGCGGACGGGTGGGCGGCGAGGTGCTGCGCCGCGCCTTCCTCGCCGTCTCCGGCCACGAGCCGCCCCCGGTGGCGATGGGCGGGATGACCGACCACCTCGTGGCCGAGGCCTTCCGCGACGGGCTCCCCCCGGACCGCGCGGCGGACCTCCTCGACCGGGGCGAGGAGTACACCCGCGCGATGGTCGAGGCGATCGCCCGCGAGTGGGACGGCCGCGGCCCCGAGCTCGCCGAGGTCCTCACCGTGCTGCCGGGCGTGCGGGACGCAGTGGGCCTGCTCGCCGCGCGACCGGGGGTGGACCAGCTCGTGGTCACCGGCAACGTCCGCGCCGGGGCCGAGCTCAAGCTCGCCGTCGCGGGCCTGCACCCCGGCCCGCTCGACCTCGACGCCGGGGTCTACGGCGACCTCCCCGGGCCGCGGTCGGTGCTGGTCCACGCCGCGCGCGACCGGCTCGAGCGCCGGCACGGCGGCCCCGTGGCGCTCGTCGTCGTCGGGGACACCCCCCGCGACGTCGAGGCCGCCCACGCCGCCGGGGCGGTGGCGGTCGGGGTGGCGACGGGGACGCCCACCGCGGCCGAGCTCGCGGCCGCCGGGGCCGACCACGTCGCCGAGGACCTCTCCGACCCGGCCGCTCTGGTGGCGGTCGTGGCGGCGGCGGGTGAGGATCCGGAGCACATCCGAGGGAGCGTGTAGAGCCATGGCCACTGCCACCACCGTCACGACGGGCGCGCGGAGCACCACCGGTGCCCTCGCCGCGGACTTCGCCGGTCTCCTGCCCGCGGACTGCGTGATCACCGACGAGGTCGGGTTGCGCAGCTACGAGTGCGACGGGCTGACCGGCTTCCGGCAGGTCCCGGCGGTCGTCGTGCTGCCGCGCACCGCCGAGGAGGTCGCCGACTGCGTGCGGGTCTGCGCCCGCCACGGCGTGCCGTTCGTCGCGCGCGGCGCGGGCACCGGGCTCTCCGGCGGCGCCCTCCCGGTGGCCGAGGGCGTCGTGATCTCCCTGCAGAAGCTGCGCCGCATCCTCGAGATCGACGTGGAGAACCGCCGGGCGGTCCTCGAACCGGGCGTGTTCAACCTCGACATCACCCGGGCCGCCACGCCCCACGGGCTCTACTACGCCCCCGACCCGTCGAGCCAGCAGGTGTGCACGATCGGCGGCAACGTCGCCGAGAACTCCGGCGGCGCGCACTGCCTCAAGTACGGCTTCACCACCAACCACGTCCTGGAGATGGAGGTCGTGCTGGCCGACGGGTCGCTGATCACCCTGGGTGGCCCGACCGGTGAGCAGGCGGGCCCCGACCTGCGGGGGGTCTTCCTCGGCTCCGAGGGCACGCTGGGCATCTGCACCAAGGTGACCGTGCGCCTGCTCAAGACCCCCGAGACCGTCCGGACCGTGCTCGCGGACTTCCCGTCGGTGGCGGACGCGGGCAACACCGTCGGCGACATCGTCGACGCGTCGATCATCCCGGCGGCCGTGGAGATGATGGACTCGCTCGCCATGGAGGCCGCCGAGGCCGCGGTCGGCGCCGGCTACACCGTCGAGGCCCCGGCCGCGCTCATCGTCGAGCTCGACGGGCCCGCCGAGGAGTGCGACGAGCAGTTCTCCCAGCTCACGGCCCTCTGCGAGCGCAACGGCGCCACCCGCCTGCACGTGCCCGACTCCGCCGAGGAACGGGCGCGGGTGTGGAAGGGCCGCAAGGCCGCGTTCGCCGCGGTGGGGCGGATCAGCCCGGACTACATCGTGCAGGACGGCGTGGTGCCGCGGACCCGGCTCGCCGAGGTCCTGTCCCGCATCGCCGACATGGGGTCCGAGGTGGGCCTGCGGGTGGCCAACGTCTTCCACGCGGGCGACGGCAACCTGCACCCGCTGGTGCTCTACTCGGAGTCGGCCGGCGAGCACGACACCGCCGAGGAGCTCTCCGCGAGGATCGCCGAGCTGTGCGTCGAGCTGGGCGGTTCGCTCTCCGGCGAGCACGGGATCGGGACGGACAAGGCCTGCTCGATGCCGGTGATGTTCACCCCCGACGACCTCGCGGTGATGCAGCGCGTCCGGGCCGGGTTCGACCCCCACGGACTCTGCAACCCCGGCAAGATCTTCCCGACGCCGCGGTTGTGCGGCGAGAAGCCCGGGCCCTACCGCCCGCACCCGCTGGAAGAGGCTGGAGTGATCGAGCGCCTGTGACCCCCGCCACCGCCACCCCGGAATCCGTCCGCGAGCTCCGCGACGCCGTCCTCGACCACCCCGGCGTCGTCGCCCTCGCCGGCGCCGGCACCGCCGCCGACTGGGCCGGTACCCCCGCCCCGGCCGACGTCACCGTCTCGACGACCGCGCTGACCGGGATCGTCGCGCACAACCCGGGCGACATGACCGTCGAGGTCCGCGCCGGGACCCCGCTGGCCGCCCTCCAGGAGGCGCTCGCCCGCCACGGCCAGCGCGTGGCCTTCGACGCGGCCCGCGTCGGGCGCGGCGCGACCGTCGCCGGGCTGTTCGCCACCGCCGACTCCGGCCCGCTCGCGCTGTCCTACGGCTCGCTGCGCGACCTGGTCATCGGCGCCACCGTGGTGCTCGCCGACGGCACCGCGGCCCGCAGCGGCGGCCACGTCATCAAGAACGTCGCGGGCTACGACCTCACCAAGCTGCTGCACGGCGCCCAGGGCACCCTCGGCGCCGTCGCCGAGCTGGTGCTGCGGCTGCACCCGGTCCCCGAGGCGGTGCGCACCGTCGCGGTCGACGTGGCCGCGGACGGGGTCGACGCCGCCGCCCGGCGCGTCCTCGACAGCCCGGTGGAGGCGGCCGCGCTGCAGTGGCTCGCCACCGGGGACTCGTTCGGCGGCGGCGGGCGGCTGCTCGCCCGGCTCGAGGGGACCACCGGGGGCGTCGAGGGCCGGGCCCGGCGGCTCGTCGAGGCCCTCGGCGGGGACGCCGCCGAGCTGTCGCCCGACGACGCCGAGGCCGCCTGGGCCGCGCACGACGCCGCGGTGGACACCCGGCCCGACGACGCCGCGGTGCTGCGCGTCGGCGTGCTGCCCTCCCGGCTCGCGTCCCTGCTCGCCGGGCTCGACCGCGAGGTCGGCCTGCGCTCGGTCACCACCTCGCCGGCCACCGGCGTCGCCACCCTCGCCGTCGGTGCCACCGCCGACGCCGTGACCGCCGTGCACGAGCGGGTCGCCGCCGCCGGCGGGACCTCGACGCTGCGCCACCGACCGGCCGGTGTCGAGCTCCCCGCGTTCGGGCCCGCGCCGTCGTCGGCCGCGCTGCTGCGCGCGGTGTCCGCCGCCCTCGACCCCGGCCAGCGCTTCGGCCGCGGACGCCTCGCGCCCTGGGTCCCCCTGCCCG
>NZ_JBVPVA010000174.1:0-10383 GCF_055612215.1 Actinomycetospora sp.
CGTCGGGTCGATCCCGTGGAGCCCGCTCGCCCGCGGCAAGCTCACCCGCGACTGGGACGAGACGACGACCCGCGGCGACACCGACGAGTTCGGCAAGACGCTCTACCAGGACTCCGACCGCCACATCGTGGAGAAGGTCGCCGAGATCGCCGACAAGCGCGGCGTGTCGAGGGCCCAGGTCGCGCTCGCCTGGGTCATGGCCAACCCGGTGGTCGACTCGCCGATCATCGGCGCGACGAAGCTCGAGCACCTGCACGACGCCGTCGCCGCCGTCGACCTGCAGCTCGACGAGCACGAACTCCACGAGCTCTCCGAGACCTACGCGCCGCGGGGGATCGCCGGCCACACGTAGGTGCCTCCGGCTCGTGAGCACTTGTCCGTGTCATAGGGCGGACAAGTGCTCACGGGCGTGGAGCGCACCTCGGCAGCCGCACCACCTGCGAGGCGAACGTCAGCCCCGCGCCGAAGCCGAGCAACAGCGCGTGGTCCCCGGGCCGGGCGGCGCCCGAGGCCAGCAGCGCGTGCATCGCGAGCGGCACCGAGGCGGCCGACGTGTTGCCCGCCGTCTCGACGTCCCGCGCCACGGCCACGTGCTCGGGGAGCCCGATGGCGCGCACGAGCCCGTCGGTGATCCGGGCGTTGGCCTGGTGCGGGACGAACGCGTCGAGCTGCTCGGGCTTCATCCCCGCGCGCGAGAGGGCCTGGTGGGCCAGCGGGGGCATGCGGGTGGTGGCCCAGCGGAACACCGCCGGCCCCTGCATCCGCAGCGCGGGCATACGGTCGTCGAGCCCCCGGGCGTGCTCGACCCACGACGGCGACTGGATGATCAGCTCGGCCTGCGCCCCGTCGGCGCCCCAGGCCGCCGGCCCGATCCCGGCCGAGCCCGACGGCCCGACCACCACCGCGCCCGCCCCGTCGCCGAACAGGAACGACGTCGAGCGGTCCGTGGGCTCGATGATGTCGGTCATGCGCTCGACGCCCACCACCAGCACCGCACCGTGCCCGGACGCGACCATCGCCCCCGCCACCTCGAGCGCGTAGCAGAACCCGGCGCACGCGGCCCCGAGGTCCATCGCCGCCCCGTGGACCGCCCCGATCTCGTGCGCGACACGGGTAGCCACCTGCGGGGCCGCGCCGTCCGCGGACATCGTCGCGACGAGGGTGACCCCGACGTCGGCCGCGTCCACACCGGCGGCCGCCAGCGCGTCGCGGGCGGCCGCGGCACTCATCGCGACCACGGTCTCGTCGGGATCCGCGAACCGCCGCGAGTGGATGCCGGAGCGGGCGAACACCCACTCGGCGTCGACCTCGAGGTGCGCGCACACCTCCTCGTTGGTGACGGTGCGGCGTGGGCGGTACGCGCCGACCCCGAGCATCACGGCAGGGTGACCGGTGGTCAGGGCGGCGGGGTGAGCCAAGAGGTGCCTCACGAGCGGTGGGGGATGTGCCCACCCACAGTCGCGCGGCCCTCCGGTTACTCGGAAGTCCTACTATTCGGTACGACGATGCAACCGGTCACACCAGGCCGCCGGCACGGCGGCGCGCGCCCGGGCCGGGGGAGAACCGGGACCGGCTCAGCCCTCCGAGGCCGCGACGAGCAGCGCGGCCTCCTGTCCGAGCCTGCCCGCGAGGCGGTCGACGTCCTCGACGACCCCGGGATCGACGCATACGCCGAACGCCAGGGTGTCGCCGGTTGACATGGCTCCGACGCGCAGCGCGTGGCGGGCGCCGATCTCCACCACGGGGCGCAGGCTGCGCACCGGGCGACCGAGCACGCTCGCGGGTCCCCGGGACCCGACGACGTCGGAGATGCTGACCGCGAACTCGCGCGCGCTGGCCTGGAGGGCGCTGACGACCCGGTGCAGCGCCGGTGACGCCGCCGCGAGCCGGCGGACCAGCGCGTCCATCCGTTCCGCGTCGTGGGCGTCCTTCCGCACGGCCGTGGCGCGGTGCACCGCGCGCAGCCGTTCGAGGGGGTCGGCGACGTCGAGGGGGAGGGCGAGGGTGAACCAGGAGTCGCGGTTGAGCGGCCCGCCCCCGCCGTGGTGCAGGCTCACCGGGACCCGCCCGCGCAGCTCGTGCACCCCCGCGCCGTGGTCCTCGAGCCACCGGCGCAGCGCCCCGGCCACCACCGCGAGCACCGCGTCGTTGAGCGTCGCGCCGACGCCGTGGGCCGCGGCGTGCAGATCCGGCACGCTCGCGTCGGCGAACGCGACCGCGCGGCGGGTGCCGATGGTCCCGTCGAAGGGGGAGCGGTGGGGCTGGGCCGCGAACTCCCGCCGGAGGAAGCCCCGCAGGTGCTCGTGGCGGCGGGTGTGGTCCCGGGCGATCGCGGAGGGCGTGGGCGCCGGGGTCGGCCCGTGCCCGGTCTGCTCCTCGTCGAACAGCACCGTGCGCGCCAGCCGGACGAACGTCGTCCCGTCGGCGAGGGCGTGGTGGACGCGCCAGGCCAGGGCCGTGCCGCCGTCGGCGAGGGGGACGACGTCGATCGCCCACAGCGGGCGCGCGCGGTCAAGGCGCTCGCAGAAGCGGCCGGCGACGAAGGTCGCGAGTGCGGCCTCGTCCAGGGGTTCCCCGCCGCGCTCGAGGACGTGGACGGACAGGTCGACCTCCTCGACGGGCACCCACTCGGGGTGCTCGGGCGGGCCGCCGAGGCGGTAGCGGAGCTCGGGCGCGCCCTCGAGGCGGGCCCGGATCCGGTCCCGGACCGCACGCGCGCCCACCGGACCCGGGCCGAGCACCGCGACATGGCAGGTGTGGCCGACGACCGTGGCGCACTCGAGGTCGAGGATGGCGCGGTCCTCCTCGCTGAGGGGGATCCCGCCGCCGGCGGTCACAGGTACCCCAGCTGCCGGGCCTGCGCGGTCAGCTCGTCCCGGAAGGCCGGGTGCGCCACCGCGATCAACCGGCGGGTGCGTTCGGCGATGCTGCGCCCGTGCAGCTCGGCGACGCCGTACTCGGTCACCACGTTGTCGACGATGTTCTTGAACGTGGTCACGGCCGCCCCGGGCCGGAGCTGGGGCACGATCCGGGAGACGGTGTCGTCGGCCGTGCTGGAGTGCAGGACGACGTAGGCGTGCCCGTGCTCGCTCATCACGGCCCCGCGGGCGAAGTCCGGCTGCCCGCCGGACGAGGAGAGGTACTGGCTACCCAGCGACTCCGAGGCGCACTGCCCCAGGAAGTCGACCTCGAGGGTCGCGTTGACCGAGTACATGTGCGGCTCGCGGGCGATGACCGTCGGGTCGTTGGTGTGGTCGACGGGGTGGAACTCGACGCCGGGGTTGTCGGCGACGAAGTCGTACAGCCGCTGGACACCGATCGCCGAGGTCGTGACGAGCTTGTTGCGGTGGGTGGCCTTGCGGGTCCCCGTGATCACGCCGGCCTCGACGAGATCGACGAAGCCGGTGCCCAGCAGCTCGGTGTGCACGCCCAGGTCGCGGTGACCGGTCAGCCCGGCCAGGACCATGTCGGGAACCGCCCCGATCCCGACCTGCAGCGTCGCGCCGTCCGGGATCCGCTCGGCGACGAGGGCGGCGATGGTCCGGTCACGATCACCGGCCGGGGGTCCGGGCACCTCGACCATCGGCCGGTCGTTCTCGCACCAGCCCACGATCTCGCTGACGTGCAGCTGGTTGCCGCCGAAGGTCCGCGGGGTCGACGGGTTGACCTCGACGAAGAACGGGACCTCACCGATCAGGGACGCCGTGTACTCGGCGTTGGCGCCGAGGGACATGTAGCCGTGCCGGTCGGGCGCCGACACCGTCGTGATCACGAGGTCCGGGTGGACCGAGCGGCGCAGGATCCGCGGGACCTCGCTGAAGGAGTTCGGGACCAGGTCGCAGTGCCCCGCCCGGAACGCCTCCCGGTTCGCCGGCGAGAGGAAGTACGAGACGTGGCGCAGCCCGGGGAACTCCCCGTCGATGTAGCGCCGCTCGCGGGTGGCGAGCATCTGGTGGAGCCGCACGCCCTCCAGCCGCGACGCACCCGCCTCGATCGCGTCGACCAGGGCCATCGGCTCGCCGTTCGAGGCGCCGACCACCACGTTCGCGCCGGGGCCGATGTGGTCGAGCACCGCCTCGGGCGACCGCCGCGTCGTGGTCAGGGCGTCGGCGGTCGGGGTCACGGACTCTCCCGGGGAGGACGGGGCGCGTGTGTCGCCGGAAGCCTAGCCAGGACGGCGGGCCCGGGTCAGCAGCGCGGCGCCCACCTCCTCGACGACCGCCGCGTACCCGCCCTCGTCGCACAGCGGCGCGTAGAGGATCTGCTCCGCCCCGGCGTCGGCGTACTCGGCGAACCGGGCCACGACGTCGTCGGCGGTCCCGTACGGCACGCACGCGTCGACGATGCGGTCCATGTCCTGCCCGTAGATCCGTGCCAGGGTCCCGACGGCGAGGGTGCGCGCCTCGGACCGCGACCCCGCGACCGCCGACCACGCCAGCAGCCCACCGGTCACCGGCCCGCGCCCCTGCTCCGCCGCGACGTCGTTCGCCACCCGCAGGCCCCGGGTCACGCGGTCCGGGCTGCACAGGTAGGGCATCCACACGTCGCCGGCCCGCCCGGCGCGGCGCATCGAGGCCTCGGTGCGCCCGCCGATCCAGACCGGCACGGGGCCGACCGGCAGCGGGTCCAACCGCGTCGGCTCGCCCTCGACGGCCACCGCCTCGCCGGCCAGGTAGGCGCGCACGACGTCGAGCGCCGCGTCCGTCCGCCGCCCCCGCCCGCTGACCGGCACACCGCACGCGGCGAACTCCGCGGGGTTCTCGCCACCGACCCCGACGCCGAGCTCGAACCGCCCGCCCGACACCCCGTCCAGCGTCGCGGCCATCTTCGCCGCCAGCGCCGGGGGGTAGAGCGGCAGCAGGGTGACCGCCGAGAGCAGCCGGATGCGCGTCGTCGCCGCCGCGGCCGCCGCCAGCGTGACGAACGCGTTCGAGGTGGGGCTGCCGAAGAGCACGTGCTCGCCGGCGCCGAGGAACGCGAACCCGAGCTCCTCCGCACGCGCCGCCAGCGCCGGGAGCCCGCCCGCGTCCGTCGTGGCCGGGAGCATCAGCCCGACCTTCACGGGTGCCCGCCGTCCCGAGGGGTCGAGCTCCACTCCGCTGCGTATCCCGCCCGCGCCAGCACCGCTGCCGCCATCCGCAGGTGCACGTCGTCGACCATCTCGCCGTTCACCACCCCGACCCCGGCGCGACCGGCCTCGACGACGTCGCGCGCGTGCGCGACCTCCTCGTCGGACGGCGTGAACACCTCGTGCGCCAGCGTCACCTGCGTCGGGTGGATACAGATCTTGCCGTCGTAGCCGAGGTCGCGGCCCTCGCCGGCGTCGGTCCGGAAGAAGGCCTCGTCGCGGACGTTCACCACAGCCTGGTCCAGCGCCCCGACGCCGCCGAGCCGCGCCGCGAGCAGGACCTCGGACCGCGCGAACAGCACCTCGCGGCTCGACGACGTCCGGCGGCCCCCGACCGACGCGATGTAGTCCTCGGCGCCGAAGTAGCCCGCGGTGATGCCCGGTTCGGACAGCAGGTCCCGCGCCCGCGCCACCCCGCGTGCGGTCTCGATGCCGACGACGACGGGTCGGTCGCCGACGCGTCCGCGCAGGTCGGCGAGCTGCGCCGGGTCCTCGTATTTGGGGAGCACCACGCCCGCGCGGGTGCGCGCGACGGCCTCGACGTCGTCGTCGAACCAGGGCGTCGCCGGGGGGTTGACCCGGACCAGGAGGAGCGCACCGGCCCGGTCCCCCTCCCCGCCCGCCAGCTCTCCCACCGCCTCGACGGCGCTCGCGCGGGCGGTGTCCTTGTCGCCGGGCGCGACGGCGTCCTCGAGGTCGACCGCCACCGCGTCGGGATCCGAGCGCGGCGCCTTCGCGACCATGTCGGGCCGCCCGCCGGGGACGAAGAGCAGCGATCGCGGGACGTTCACGACGCCGGCCGCCGGTGCATCAGGCCCGTCCGGCGGACGGAGCAGACGAGCTCGTTGCGCTGGTTGTGGGCGCGGTGGGCGAACACGACGATCCCCGCGTCGGGCCGCGACCGGGACTCCCGGGCCTCGACGACCTCCGTCGCGACCCGCACCGTGTCGCCGTGGAAGACCGGCGCCGGGAAGGACGCGTCGGTGAGCCCGAGCTGCGCCACGATCGTCCCCAGCGTCAGTTCCGGGACACTCAGCCCGACCACCAGGGCGAGGGTGAACATGCTGTTGACCAGCGGGCGCCCGAACTCGGTGGTCGCGGCGTAGGCGTGGTCGAGGTGCAGCGGCGCCGGGTTCATGGTCATCGTCGTGAACAGCACGTTGTCGGTCTCGGTCACCGTGCGGCGCGTCGCGTGCTCGACGACGAGGCCCTCGGTGAGGTCCTCGAACCACAGTCCGCTCACGGAATCATCTCCCCGTCGCCCCACTCGCTCCGGCGCGCGCCCCCGAGACCGCCTCCGCCAGCGTGTCCAGCGACGACGGGTCCTCCAGGGCGCTGGTGTCGCTGCGCGCCTCGCCGTGCAGCAGCACCTCGCGCATCAGCCGCCGCATGATCTTCCCGGTGCGGGTCTTGGGCATGGCGGCGGTGACGATCACGCGGTCGGGCCGGGCGATGCCGCCGATGGTGTCCGCGACCAGCTGCTTGACCTCCTCCGGCACGTCCTCGGGGGACCCGGAGGACACCGTCACGAACGCCACCGGCACCGTCCCCTTCATGTCGTCGGGGACCCCGACGACGGCGGTCTCCACCACCTGCGGGTGCGATCCCACCACGGCCTCGATCTCCATGGTCGAGAGGCGGTGGGCGGCGACGTTGATGACGTCGTCGGCGCGCCCGAGGACCCACAGGTGCCCGTCGTGGTCGACGACGGCCTCGTCATTGGTGGCGTACCGGCCGGGGAACCGCGAGAAGTACGTCGCGAGGTAGCGGTCGTGGTCGTCCCACACGGTGCGGGCGAGGGTGGGGAACGGCCGGGTCATGACCAGGTTGCCCTTGGTGCCCGCGGGCACCGGGCGGCCCTCGTCGTCGACGACCTCGCAGGCGTGCCCGGGCAGCGTCGTGCCCGCGGAGCCGGCCTTGAGGTCGTCGACCCCGGCCACCGGATAGGTCCACGTCGAGCCGGTCTCGGTCTGGCCGTAGGCGTTGACCACGGGCACGCCGAGGGTGTCGGTGGCCCATGCGAACGTCTCGCCGTCGAGGGGTTCGCCCTGCACCGTGATGAGGGCGAGCCGGGGGAGGGGATGGTCGTGGGCCAGCTGGTCGCCGAACTTCCGCAGCATCCGCAGCACCGTCGGGGCGCACAGCACCTTCGTGATCCCGTGGCGCTCGCACACGTCGTAGAAGCGCGAGGGGCCCGGGGTGTCCAGCGCGCCCTCGTAGCAGGCGATCGTCGCGCCGTTCGCGAGCCCGCCGATCACGGCCTGGATCGGGAACGTCAGCCACCCGACGTCGGCGGCCACCCAGTACACGTCGTCCTCGGTCAGCGCCGCCTGCCAGTGCGCGTTCGCCCAGGTCCCGAGCAGGAACCCGCCGACGGAGTGGACGACGCCCTTGGGGCGCGACTCGGTGCCGCTGGTGAAGATCAGGAACGCGGGCTCGTTGGCGTCGAGCGGGACGAGGGCGCTGCCCTCGGGGTGCGCCTCGACGAGCTCGGCGTAGGAGGTCTCGCCGTCGGTGAGGGGGACGCCGTTGCCGGTGCGGTCGACGACGACGGTGTGGTGCACCGTCGGTGCGTCCGGCCGGGCGGCGCGCAGCGTCTCCAGCAGCGGCACCGGCTTGCCGCGGCGGTAGATCGCGTCGGCGACCACGACGACGCTCGCGCGGGCCGCCGCCAGCCGCGAGGCCACGGCGTCGCGCCCGAAGCCGGAGAACAGCACCGTGTAGATCGCGCCGATGCGGTTGCAGGCGTGGATCGCGGTGAACGCCTCGACCAGGTTGGGCATGTAGATGGCGACGACGTCGCCCTTCCCGACGCCGAGCGCGGCGAGGCCGGCGCCGAGCCGCGACACCTCGTCGGCGAGCTGGGCGTAGGTCAGGGTGCGGCTGTCGCCGGGCTCGCCCTCCCACACGACGGCGGGGCGGTCGGCCGTCGCGGGGTCCTCGGCCCAGCGGTCGACGCAGTTGTCGGCGACGTTGATGCGCCCGCCCTCGAAGTAGCGGAAGTCGCCCAGCTCGCCGGTGCGCACGGTGTCGTAGGGCTCGAGCCAGCGGTGCTGCTCGGCGACCCAGGCCCAGTAGTCGTCGGGATCGCGGTCGTGGCGTGCCCGCGCCTCGGCGATCTCGGCGGCGTAGCGCTCCGAGCGCTGCTCGGGGCGCAGCGGGATCAGCGGCGCCGAGATCAGGGCACCGAGGGTGTCGCGATCATCCATGACCGGCTCCTCTAGACGGGGCTGACGGGGTGGTGGCGGCGGGGCGCGCTGCGGGTCCAGCGCTCGGCGTGGCGCAGGCGGACGGCGAGCTCGCCGCGCAGCTCCTCGCCGGGCACCACGGTGTCGACGACGAGCTCCGAGGCCATCCGCAGCAGGTTGATCTCGGCGCGGTGCTCCTCGACGCGGGCCGCGACGAACGCCGCGCGCTCGTCGTCGTCGACGATGTCGGCGACCTTGCGGGCGTAGACCGCGTTGACCGAGGCCTCCGGGCCCATCGCACCGATGAACGCGCTCGGCAGGGCGATCGTGGCGCGCGGCTCGAAGCCCGGCGCGCACATCGCGTAGAAGCCGGCGGCGTAGGCCTTGCGCAGGATCACCGAGAACTTCGGGACCTCCGCGGAGGCCATCGCGGTGATCAGCTTCGCGCCGTGGCGGATGATGCCCTGGCGCTCCACGGCCACGCCGACCATGAAGCCGGGGACGTCCTGGAGGAACACCAGCGGGATGTTGAAGGCGTCGCACCAGGAGACGAACCGGGCGGCCTTGTCGGCGGAGTCGACGTGGATCGCCCCGGAGCGGGTCTCGGGCTGGTTCGCGACCAGGCCGACCACGCGGCCCTCGATCCGGGCCAGCCCGACCACGATCTCCGGGGCCCAGTCGGGCTTGACCTCGAAGAACGTCCCGGCGTCGACGAGCCGGTCGATGACCTCGACGACGTCGTAGCCGGTCACCGGGTCGTCGGGGATGACGCCGGTCCAGTCGGTCTGCTCGGGCTCGCGGGGCTCGACGACGGTCGGACGCTGCGTCCAGTCGTCGGGGAGGTAGCTCAGCAGGAGGCGCGCGGCGGCGATCGCCTGCCAGTCGTGGGCGAACACCGAGTCGCCGCAGCCGGAGACCTCGGCGTGCATCCGGGCGCCGCCCATCTCCTCCGGCGTGGTGTGCTCGCCGGTGACCTTCTCGGCCACCCGCGGGCTCGCGAGGAACATCGAGGCCCGGCCCTCGACCATCCCGACCCAGTCGGTGAACGCCGGCATGTACGCCCCGCCGGCCGCGGACGGGCCGTGCAGGCAGCAGATCTGGGGGACGCGGCCGGAGAGGGCGACCTGGAGCCGGAAGATCGCGCTGGCGCCGCGGCGTCCGGGGAAGAAACCCATCTGCTCGGTGAGCCGGCCGCCCGCGGAGTCGACGAGGTAGAACACCGGCAGCAGGTCGCGGTCGGCGCGCTCGAGGATGCGAATCTGCTTCTCGCAGGTCAGCTCGCCCCACGAGCCCGCCTTCACCCCGAAGTCGTGGGCGATCACCGCGACCGGCCGGCCGTCGACCGTCCCGACCCCGGTGAGGACGCCGTCGGCCGGGAGGGACCCGGCGAGCAGGCCGTCCTCGACGAAGCTGCCCTCGTCGAGCAGCACGGCCAGGCGCTCGCGGGCGGAGAGGGTGCCGGGGTAGCGGCTGGTGTCGCCGCCGGCCCGGGCCACCTCGGCCGCCCGCAGGAGGTCGTCCGCCGAGGGAGGTGCCGGCGCCCCCGGGGGGCTGGGCGCCGGCACCTCCCTCACCGGACGCATCCCGTTCGCCGTCCCCGTCACGGGACCAGCCGCTTGGAGAGGATCTCGAGCTGGATCTCGTCGGTGCCGCCGCCGATCCGCAGGATCCGCACGTCGCGCTGGTGGCGCACGATCGGCGTCTCCTCCAGGTAGCCCGCGCCGCCGAACAGCTGGAGGGCCTCGTCGACGATCCACGCCGCGGCCTTGGCGGCGAAGTACTTGGCGGCCGCGACGGAGCGCCCGGCCTCGGGGTGGCCGCGGTCGAGGCGGTCGGCGGCCTGGTAGGTCAGGGCGCGCGCAGCATCGAGCTCGATCTCCATCGCGGCGACCCGGTGGCGGATCGTCTGCAGGCCCGACAGCGGCGCCCCGGCGACCTCCCGGCCTCGGACGTACTCGGTGACCAGGGTGATCGCCTCGGCGGCGTGCCCGAGGCCCATCGCCGCGAGCACGACGCGCTCGAGCTGGAAGGCGTCCATGATCTGGTAGAAGCCGCGGTCCTGGCCGC
>NZ_JBVPVA010000378.1:0-1004 GCF_055612215.1 Actinomycetospora sp.
CCCTCGTCGTCCTCGTGGACGCCCCGAGCGTGCTCGAGCGGCGGCTGATCGACCGGTGGCTGGCCGCGGCTCGCCCGACCACCGACCGCCGGGTGGAGACGGTCCCGGCCGAGGGGGAGCAGCTCGCCGCCCGGCTCACCCGCGGGGACAACGCGCTGCTCGTCCCGGTGCGCCTGGTGTGGGAGCCGGCGGACACGGTCCCGCAGAAGTCGGTCCTGCGGCTCCTCGACGTCGTGACCCGCCGGTCGCGGCTGCGTGAGCGGGCGCGCGCGGCGCGGGCGAACCGGCACGAGGAGTCCCAGCCCCGCGTCGTCGTCGGGCGCCCGGCGACGATGCGCGAACTGCTCGTGCGCCACCGCCGGGAGCGGATGGGCACCGGCGCCGAGGACTTCGTCCGCTTCGTCGCCCAGCAGGCCAAGCTCGCGCTCGACCGCGCCGAGCGCGGCGTGCTGGGCAACCGCACCAAGGTGCCGCGCGAGGTCAGCGACCAGATCGTCGGGGGCGCGCAGTTCGCCCGCGAGGTCCGGCGCCTCGCCGAGGAGACCGGCCGCCCGGAGGCGGACATCGCCGCCGAGGCGGAGAAGGACCTGCAGAGTCTCGTCGCGGCGATGGACCCGACCGCGGTCGACCTGTTCTCCGGGGTCCTGCGCCCGATGCACGACCGCGCGTGGGAGGTCCACGCCGACACCAGCGGCCTGGAGCCGCTGCGCGAGCTCAACGCCGAGCACGCGCTGGTCTTCCTGCCCTCGCACCGCTCCTACACCGACCCGTTCGTGCTGGCCGAGGTGCTGCGCGAGAACGACTTCCCGCGCAACCACGTGCTCGGCGGCAACAACCTGCGCATCTGGGGCCTGGAGGCGCTGGCGCGGCGCAGCGGGATCATCTTCATCCGCCGCAGCTTCGGCAAGGACGCGGTCTACAAGGCCGTGGTGCGCGAGTACTTCTCGTGGCTGGTGGCCAAGCGGTTCAACCTCGAGTGGTACATGGAGGGCGGCCGGTCGCGC
>NZ_JBVPVA010000443.1:0-1138 GCF_055612215.1 Actinomycetospora sp.
TCTGTGTCTCCGTCGAGCGCATCTACTGCCACCGCGCCGTCGCCGACGAGTTCCTCGCCGCCCTCGCGCAGGAGGCCGGCCGCTGGGTGTACCGGCCCACGCAGGAGGGCCAGAAGGCCCTGGGGCCGCTGGTCGACGCCCGCCAGCGCGAGCACGTGCACGGCCACGTGGCCGAGGCGCTGGCGGCCGGCGCGACCGCCCACGCGGGCGGCGAGCTGCCCGACGGTGCCGGCGCGTTCTACCCCGCGACGGTGCTCTCCGGGTGCACCCCGGACATGCGCGTCCTGCGCGAGGAGACCTTCGGGCCGGTGGCTGCGGTCCGCGTCGTCGACTCCTTCGACCAGGCCCTCGCCGAGGCCGTCGACGACCCGCACGGCCTCGCCGCCACGGTGCTCACGCCGGACATGGCGCACGCCCAGGAGGCGTGGCGTGCGCTGCCGGTCGGGACGGTGAAGGTCAACGCGGTCTTCGGGGGCGCTCCCGGGGGTGCGGCGGAGCCGCGCGGGCTCTCCGGGATCGGGTACGGCTACGGCCCCGAGCTGCTCGACGAGATGACGACGACGAAGGTCGTCCACCTCGAGGCGGCGCCGCCTCGCCGGTGAGGCCGGGTTGATCACGCTCGGCGACCGCGGCGGGCCGACCACTCACTCGTCGTGGTCGGTCGCCGTCGGGCCGTCACCCCTGAACGGGTGAAGTCGTTACGCCTCCGTGATGCCTCAGCCGCCTCCGCCGGATCCCGCGTGGCCCGACCCGGAGACCTCGCTGATCGACCCGGAGGTGCGCTCCCCGGGCCGCCGGCCGAGCCTGCCGGGCGCGGCGCACTCCCTGCTCGGGTTCGTCGTCACCGCGACGGCCGCGCTCGGCCTCGTGATCGCGACCGGCGTCGCCCCGGTGACGAGCCTGGCGGCGATGGCGGGCGTCGCGACCGTGCCGGCGACGGCGGCGGCCGTTCCGGCGCCGCCGGTCCTGCCCGCCCTCGGACCCGCGCCGTCGACCGGCGAGCCGACCGGCGACGCCACCCCCACGACCGAGCCGTCCGCGACGACCCGCGCGGCCGCGCGGACGGCCGCGCCCCGGGTGCCGCGGGTCGTCCTGCCGCCCGTCGTCCCGCCGGTCGTGCCCCCGCCGGCGCCCGCGC
>NZ_JBVPVA010000486.1:0-6467 GCF_055612215.1 Actinomycetospora sp.
GAGCATCGTCAGCTCGGCCAGGTAGTCCCCGCACAGGACGTCGACCGGGCCCCCGTCGAGCATCTCCCGCGCGGCGTTCAGCCGGTCGCCGTAGAAGCCGGAGATGTTCCCGATCCGCACGGCCCGCGTCCCGCGAGGGGAAGATTCGGCTGCTCTATCCGCGTGAGGGTTCCCCTCGCGCGGGGAGGAGGTGGTCGGCTGGCTCATCGCCCATCTCCTTGTGGCTTGCGGCCGGTCCCGGGCTCGCCCGCGAACGCCTGCCCGATCTCCACCCACTCCTCGGCGGCCGCACCCTCGACGGTCAGCCGCAGGTCGTCGCGGTGGCGGCGCTGGGTGATGAGCAGCGCGAAGTCGAGCGCGGGCCCGCTGATGCGGCCCGACGCGTCCTCGGGACCCCACGTCCACACCGACCCGTCGGGGGCGCTCAGCTCGACCCGCACCGGTGTCGACGGCATCTCCCGGCCGTGCGCGAGGTAGCTGAACGCGCGCGCCCCGACCCCGATGTGCGCGACGTGTCGCAGCCGGGACGACGGTTCGTGGACCGCCCCGACCGCGTCGTAGACGTCCTGGGCGTGGGCCCACGTCTCCATGATCCGCGCGGTGAGCGACGACGCCGCGCTCATCGCCGGCCCGAACCACGGCACCCGGGTCGACGGGTCGAGCCCGCGGAAGCCCTCGAGCAGCCGGCCCCGGGCCTCGTCGAACCAGGTCAGCAGCTGCGAACCGGTCAGATCCCGGAACCGTTCCGCGATGGTGTCCGGGTCGACCCCGCCCTCGGCGTCCATCTGCGCCTTCTCCGCGGCGAACGCCTCCGGGTCGGTCGCCGAGCGCAGCGCGACGTCGTCGAAGTACGCCAGGTGCGAGACCTGGTCGGCGATCGTCCAGCCCGCCGCCGGGGTGTCCTGCGTCCACTCCGCCTCGGACAGCCCCGCCAGCACCGCCCGCAGCTCGGCGGACTCGGCCGCCAGGTCGTCGCACAGCGCCGTCATCGACACCGGCATCGCTCTACCTCCCCGTCCAGACCGGGGTGCGCTTGTCGCGGAAGGCCGCCGGTCCCTCCTGCGCGTCGGCCGACCGGTACACCGGCGCCCAGATCTCCTCGGCCCGCTCGTAGGCCTCGTCACGACCCACCTCGGCCGACAGGTACGCGGTCCGCTTCGCCGCGCGCACCGACAGCGGCGCGTTGGCCGCGATCCGGGCCGCGAGCTGCTGCGCGCGGTCGCGGAGGTCGCCGGCCGGGACCACGTGGTTGACCAGCCCCACGTCCAGGGCGCGGTGCGCGTCGACCGGGTCCCCGGTCAGGAGGATCTCCAGCGCCACCCGCGGGGGGACCAGCCACGACAGCGGCGCCGCCCACGGCGACCCGCGCCCGACCTTCACCTCGGACACCGCGAACCGCGCGTGCTCGGCGGCCACGACGAGGTCGCACTGCTGGGCGAGCAGGAACCCGCCGGCGTAGGCGACGCCGTTGACGGCCGCGATCGTCGGCTTGGGTACGTCGACGTTGCGCCCGAACTGCGGCAGGAAGTCCGGCGGCGGGATCTCCAGCGCGTCCGCCGCCATCTCCTTGAGGTCGCCGCCCGCGCAGAACGCCTTGTCCCCGGCGCCCGTCAGCACCAGGACGGCCGCCGAGTCGTCGGCGACGAACCGGTGCGTGCCCTCCCACAGCCCGTCCCGCACGTCCTTGCTCAGCGCGTTGCGCGCCTCCGGGCGGTCGATGGTCAGCCAGGCGACGCGGTCGACGACCTCGTAGGTGACGTCACTGGTCAAGGAAAGATCCTCCGCAGTTCGGGCCGGTTGAGCTTGCCGCTGCCGGTGCGGGGCAGGGCCTCGACGATCTCGATGCGCCGCGGCCGGTGCATGCCGCGCAGGTCGGGGTGCGTGGCGCACCAGTGGTCGATCTCCGCGACGGTGACGCCCGGCCGGTTCGGGACGACGACCGCGGTCACCTGCTCCACCCACCGCTCGTGCGCCGTGCCGATCACCGCGACCTCCGCGAGGTCCGGGTGGCCGGCCAGGTGCTCCTCGACCATCTGCGGGAAGACGTTCTCCCCGCCGGAGACGATCATGTCGTCGATCCGGTCGACGTAGTAGAGGTAGCCGTCCTCGTCGCGCGACATCAGGTCGCCGGTGCGGAACCACCGCCGGCCGTCGTCGTCGACCGCCCACTTCTCCGGGGCCTCCTGGCGCCAGTACCCGGGCGTCACCGCATCGCCGTGCACCCACAGCTCCCCGACGCCGGGGTCGCCCGGCTCGAGATCGGGCGCCCCGTCGACGGGCACCAGCCGGGTGCGCACGACCTGCTCCATCGGCCGGCCCATCGAGTCCGGACGGCGGGTCTCGCCCGGCGCGTAGGTCACGACGAGCCCGCTCTGCTCGGTCTGGCCGTAGATCTCCGTGCCCTGGATGCCGGTGCCCTTCTCCAGCCGCTCGATCGCCGCGGTCGGGGTGCGCGAGCCGCCGAACATGCAGATGCGGAACGAGTCGAGCGTGACGGGGTCCTGCACCGTCCGGTTGCCGACGTCGATCATCATCGTGGAGATCAGCCCGCCGTAGGTGGGCCGCAGCGTCTGGACGAGCTCGAGCCAGCGCACCACGTCCCAGCGCGGCATGAAGGTGATCTGCCCGCCGCGCAGCAGGACCGGCAGGCTCGCGAGCTGCAGTCCGCCGACGTGGAACATCGGCATGCAGTTGAGCACGTGGTCGTCACCGGTCAGGGCGTAGAGGTCGATGACGCCCTCGACCTGCGCGACGGTGTTGCGGTGGGTCTGGCGCACGCCCTTGGGCACGCCGGTCGACCCCGAGGTGTACATGAGCAGCGCGTCGTCGTGGTCGAGGCGCGGCACGACGACGTCGAGGGGCTCGGCCTGCGCCAGCGCCGCCGCGAAGTCGGCGCCGGTCGTGAGCATCGCCGGGGTGTTGCCCTCGAGCACGGTCTCGACCCGCTCGACGTCGTCGGGCGGGAGGACGACGAGGCGCACGCCGGCGTCGGTCATCGCGTGGCGCAGCGGGGCGTCGGGGAACATGTGGTTGAGCGGGACGCCGACCGCACCGACCTGCCAGGCCCCGAGGAGCGCGACGAGGTACTCCAGGCAGTTCGGCGCGAACACCGCGACGCGCTCGCCCTCGCCGATCCCGCTCGCGCGCAGGTGCCCCGCGAACCGGGCCGCCCGGTCGGCGAACCCGGCGTAGTCGATCTCGACGTCGTCGAGCCGGAGCGCGACGCGGCCGGCGTGGTCCCGCGCCGCGCGCCGCAGCAGGGTGGCGATGTTCATGACTCTCTCCCCGTCGCTGCGCTCGCCCCTGGCCGTGCCGCTCCCGTGAACGCCTCGAAGCCTTCCGTGGCCGCCGACGAGCGGAGCGCGGCCGCCTGCGTGACGGCCTCGCGCTCCAGCGAGCCGCGCAGGTCGTCGCCGCCGGAGTGGTTGATCAGCTTCTTCGACAGTCCGATGGTGTACGCCGGGAGCGCGGCCAGCTGCCCGGCGAGCTCGACGGCCCGCTCCAGCGCCGCGTCCGCGTCGGGCTCGACGGCGTTGGCCAGGCCGAGCCGCTCGGCGTGCCGGGCGTCGATCTCCGGGGCGAGCAGCATGAGCTCCTTGGCCCGCTGCATCCCGACGAGGCGGGGGAGCAGCCACGCCCCGCCGACGTCGGGCACGACGCCGCGCCGGACGAAGATCTGGCACAACCGTGCGTCCTCGCTCAGCACGACGAGGTCGCAGGCCAGGGCGAGGTTCATCCCGCCGCCGTAGGCGATGCCGGAGACGGCCGCGACGACCGGCAGCGGCGACTCCCAGATCTCGACGACGAGCCGGTGGAACGCCCGCATGAGGGCGAGCAGGCCGGGGTCGTCGCCGGCGATGTGCTCGAGGATGGAGTCGGCGTCGCCGCCGGCCGAGAAGTGCCCGCCGGTGCCGGTGAGCACGACGGCGCGGACGTCCTCGTCGTCGGCGGCCGCGCGCAGCGCCAGCTCGAGGGCCTCGGCCGTGGCGGTGCCCATGGCGTTGCGGCGGGCGGGGCGGTCGATGGTGAGGATCCGGACCGGCCCGCGGTCGGTGGTCGCGATCCCGCAGGAGTCGTTCATCGGACGCGCTCCGAGGGGTCGGCGCCGCGGGCGGCGAGGACGTGGCGCTGCAGCTTGCCGGTGGTGCTGCGTGGGATGTCGGCGGCCTCGAGGAACGCCACGTAGCGGGGGCACTTGAAGCCCGCGAGGTGCTCGCGGCAGCGCTCGACGATCTCCGCGGCGGTGACCTCGGTGCCCGGCGCGCGCACGACGGCCACCTTCACCGTCTCGCCCCACCGCTCGTCCGGGACGCCGTAGGCGCACACCTCCTGCACGCCGGGGTGGCCGGCGATCGCCTGCTCGACCTCGGCGGGGTAGACGTTCTCCCCACCGGTCTTGATCAGGTACTTGACGCGGTCGACGAACGCGAGCGTGCCGTCCGCGTCGCGGCGCAGCACGTCGCCGGTGTGCAGCCAGCCGCCGCGGAACGCCTCGTCGGTCGCGGTGGGGTCGTCGAGGTAGCCCGACATCACCCCGGGGCCGCGCACCACGCACTCGCCGGGCGTCCCGTCGGGGACCTCGTGCATCTCCGGGTCCGCAGCATCGACGATGCGCACGTCGACCAGCGGCGTCGGGGTCTTGCGCAGGTGCGGGGTCTCGCCGGGGCCGGAGAAGCCGTGGGCGAGCACGTAGCTGGTCTCGGTCTGGCCGAACGCGTCGCAGAACGCGATGCCGTACTTCGCGGTGAGCTGCTCGACCACCGTCGGCATCATGTTCGCGTAACCGATCGCGAAGCGGAACGAGTCCAGGTTCCGCGTCCCGACCGGCTCGGCCAGCACGTCGGTGATGACGCCGGGCAGCAGCAGTGTCCAGCTCAGCCGGTCGCGCTCGACGAGGTCGAGGATCCGCGTCGGGTCCGCCCGTCGCAGGCAGGCGAACCGGCCGCCGGTGAGCAACGTGCCGTAGAGCGACTCGTCGCCGGCGCAGTGGAACATCGGGACCCAGGCGATGAACCCGTCGTCGGGAGTCAGCCCGAACCACTGCGCGAGCCGGAGCCCGCGGATCGCGGCGGCCTGCTGGGTGATCATCGCGCCCTTGGGCGGCCCGGTGGTGCCGGAGGTGTAGAGCACGACGTGCAGGTCGTCGGGCCGGGCGGCGGGCGCCGGAGGTGGTGCGTCGGACCGGGGGAGCGGGGAGCACCCCGGGGTCGCGTCCAGCGAGTACCAGGCCGCCACCGACGGGGCGCGGTCGCGGATCGCGGTGGCGTTCGGCGCAAGGGTGCCGGAGGTGACGAGCGCGGAGGGGCGGGCGCTCGCGACGATCGCGGCCAGCTCGTCGGGGTGCAGCCGCACGTTGAGGGTGATCAGGGCGACGCCGAGCCGCGCGGCGGCGGTGTAGAGCGCGACGTACTCGGGCCGGGTCTCGGAGAGCACGGCCAGCCGGTCCCCGCGGCGCAGCCCCGCGGCGTGCAGGCCCGCGGCGAGCCGGTCGGTGCGCTCGCCCAGCTCCCGGTAGGTCCACGGCGACTCGTCGGGCTGGTCGGAGGTGACCGCGACCCGGTCGGCGAACACGCGGAAGGCGCGGCGGAAGAGCGCGTCGACCGTCGTCCCGGTGGCCTGCTCGACGAGCGGGTGCGTGCGTGACGCGTCGATCTCCGCAGCACCGTCGGGGCTCGCCGTGAGCGTGCGCGCGGACGCACTCACGACGCCGCCTCGACCGGCTCCTCGACCACCGCGAGCACCTGCCGCGTCTCGACCTGGTCGCCCGGCGCGACGTGCATCTCCCCGACGACGCCGTCGACCGGGGCCGCGACCGTGTGCTCCATCTTCATGGCCTCGAGCACGACGAGGGCCGCGCCGGCCGTCACCGCGTCCCCGGTGGCCGCGAGCACCCGGACGACCGTGCCCGGCATGGGCGCGAGCAGCGACCCGGCGTGCGCGACCGCGTTCGGGTCGGCGAAGCGGGGGACGTCGCGGAACGCGCTGGACCCGTCGGGTCCGTCGACGAAGGTCTGGCCGTCGGCGCGGTGGACGCGGTAGGCGCGGCGCACCCCGCCGACCTCCAGGACGACGGCATGCGGCTCCGCCGCATGTGCACGGATCTGGTCGTCCTGACGACCGGAATCGTTCACCTGGGCCGTCAGGCCCCCACGGCGGAACGCGTAGCTGACCTCGAGCGTGCGGTCGCCGACGGCGTAGGCCACCGACTGCGGCGGCCCCCCGACGTTGCGCCACCCCGACGGCAGGCCCCCGAGCACCTTCGCCTCGCTCCGGTGCCGCGCCTGCAGCGCGAGCGCGGCCGCCACGGCCCGCACCGCCTCGCCGTCGTCGGGCTCGGGGTGCACGAGCTCGGGGTGCCGCGGCAGGTAGCCGGTGTCGGTGCGCCCGGCGAGGAACTCCGCGTCGCGCAGGATGCCGACGAGCAGGTCGCGGTTGGTGGTGACGCCGTGGATCGCGGCCTGCGCGAG
>NZ_JBVPVA010000554.1:0-2464 GCF_055612215.1 Actinomycetospora sp.
GTGCCGCCGAACGACCGCGTGTCGAGCAGGCCCGCGTACTCGCGGGCGAACGGCACGCCCTGCGCGACGCACTGGTCGATGATGCTCAGGCTGTTCTCGGCGAGCCGGTGGACGTTCGACTCGCGCGAGCGGAAGTCGCCGCCCTTGACCGTGTCGTAGAACAGCCGGTGCACGGAGTCGCCGTCGTTGCGGTAGTTCTTCGCGGCGTTGATCCCGCCCTGCGCGGCGATGGAGTGCGCCCGGCGGGGCGTGTCCTGGTAGCAGAACGACTTCACGTGGTAGCCGGCCTCGCCAAGCGTCGCCGCGGCCGCACCGCCGGCGAGGCCGGTGCCGACGACGATCACCGTCATCTTGCGACGGTTCGCCGGGTTGACCAGGCGGGCCGAGAACTTCCGGTCGTCCCACCGGTCGCCGATCGGGCTGTCGGGCGCACGGTTGTCGGCGATCGGGTCGCCGAGGACGTAGCGGCCCTCGCCCTGCGTCGCCGTGGGCTCCTGCTGCAGCTCAGACATTGCTCACCTCACCAGACCGGTCATGACCGAGATCGGGATGATCGCGAAGCCGACGGCGATGACGACCCCGACGGTGATCGAGAAGATCTTCAGAGAACGCTGTCGGACGGCGCTGTTGCCACCCAGGGTCTGGATACCCGACCACAAACCGTGGCTGATGTGGGTGCTCAGCGCGACCATCGCGACGATGTAGAAGATGGCGACCACGGGGCGGTCGAAGCTCGCCACGAGCCTCGCGTAGGCGCCACCGGCCGGGTCCGGGTTCACGTTGCCCGTGGTCAGGTCGAGGATGTGCCAGATCACGAACAGCGCGATGATCACGCCGCCCCAGCGCATGGTGCGCGCCGCGTAGCTGCCCTGGGGGTTCTTGTGCTGGTAGCCGATCGGGCGAGCCCGCTTGGCCTTGTACCAGAGGCTGAACGCCGCAGTCATGTGCAGCAGGACGGACGCGACCAGCACGACGCGGATGATCCAGAGCACGCCCTCGTAGCCGAAGATCTCCGCGCCGAGGGTGCGCAGGTGCTCCGAGTACGCGTCGAAGGTCTCCTGGCCGAAGAAGATCTTCAGGTTCCCGATCATGTGGGCGATGACGTACAGCAAGAAGATCGCGCCCGTCACGGCCATGACGGACTTCTTGCCGACGGACGATCCCCACGTCCTCGTGACGATGTTGCGGTGTTGGGTCATGACCACGACGACACGCTAAGCCGAGGAACACGCCGACTGCCAATGCATGCAAGTCGGTCCAGCGATGCTCTTAAGCTATTCCGGTGACGCTCAAGCAGCTCGTCTACTTCCTCGCCGTAGCCGACACCGGACGGTTCGTGCAGGCAGCGGCCGAGGTGCGGATCGCCCAGCCCACGCTCAGCCGACAGGTCCAGGCGCTCGAAGATGATCTCGGCGAGACCTTGTTCACACGCGGTAGGGACCACGTCACACTCACGGCAGCGGGCGAGACGCTGCTCCCCCTCGCGCGCCGGATCGTCGCCGACGTCGAGACCGCCCGGCTGGAGATCGCCGAGCTCGCCGGGCTGCGTCGCGGGCGGCTGCGTGTCGGCGCCACCCCGAGCCTGTGCGTCGGCGTGCTCGCCGACGTGCTCGCGGTCTTCCACGTCAGCTACCCGGGCATCTCGCTGCAGGTCCGCGAGGGCGGCTCGCAGGACCTGGTCGCCGACCTCGAGGACGGCCAGCTCGACCTCGCGCTGGTCATCCACCAGCAGGACCGGGGCGGGGTGGCGGGACGGGCCGGTGGCGTGCCGCGGTCCGGGTCGGCCGGCCTCGCGGGGGCCGGAGGGCGCGAGACGGCGGGAGCACAGCTCGGCGTCGGGACCGGCGCCCCGGCAGCGGGTGGCGCCCCGCTGCGGCTCACCCCGGTGCTGCGCGAGGAGCTCGTCGCGATCTCCGCAGCGGGCGGGCGCTCGGGGCTCGACGAGGCCCTCGGCGACCACGCGGGGATCGTCGAGATCGCCCGGCACCCGCTCGTGGTGAACCGGCCCGGCTACGAGCTGCGCGAGGTGGTGCTCTCCGCGTGCGCGGCGGCCGGGGTGACGCCTCGCATCGCGGTCGAGGGCGGCGAGATGGACGCGGTGCTGCGCATGGTGGAGGCCGGCCTCGGCGTCGCGATCGTCCCGAGCCTGGTGCTCGCGGGCCGCCCCGGGCTGCGCCCCACGCGCCTCGACGGCTCCGGCTGGACCCACCGGACGATCGCGCTCGCCCACCGCACCGACGTCGCCCCCACCCGGGCCGCCGACGCCTTCCGGGAGACCCTCCTCGCCGTCCTCGCCCGCACCTCCCGCACCGGCGGCCTCCCGCCCGGGGTGCGGTTCATCCACCCGTAGCGGCGGGAGCCCGGGGCCGCCCCGATCAGGGGCACACTGCGCACGCCTCGGGCCTCCGATGCATGTCCCCTGTGCCCCTCGTGACCGCGAGGTCGTGGCTCAGCCGACGTCGGC
>NZ_JBVPVA010000560.1:0-1689 GCF_055612215.1 Actinomycetospora sp.
ACGCGGGCGCGCAGCTCGGCCGCCTCGCTCGGGAGGTCGCCGAGGTCAGGTCGTTGCAGGACGATGTCGTGCAGTTGGCGCAGGACCGCGCGGGCGCCGCCGGTGTCGCCGAGGCCGACGTAGCAGCGGCCCATCTCGAGCAGGGCCTGGGCCGAGACGACCGGCAGTGCCGGGGTGAGCAGGGGCCGCAGGCGAGCGGCCCGGGCGACGTGGTCCCGCGCGCGCACGACGTCGCCCTGGTGCATCGCCGAGCGGGCCGCGAAGGCGTACACCAACGCGCTCGTCCAGTACCGGTCGAGGCTGCCGTCCTGCACGAAGGTCAGCGCGTCCGCCGCGAACGCGTCGGCCTCGTCCCAGTCGTCGCGCCGGGTGGCCACCAGGCCGCGCTCGGCGAGGATGACCGGGAGGAGCGGCACGGCACCGGTGTCGGCGGCGACGTCGAAGGCGTGTGCCAGCAGGGCGTCGGCACGGTCCGGGTCGCCGTCGAGCAGGTGGGAGACGCCCTCGGTGTGCAGCATCGTGGCCCGGTAGGGGCTGGCCGGGCCGAGCCCGTCCATCGCGAGCCGGGCATCGTGGCGCATCTGCGCGACGCCGCGCCGGCACAGCAACGCCCGCAGGTACGCGAGGGTCCCCGCCATGGTGTTGCCGTCCGGGAGCGTCTCGTCGGCAGGCCCCTCCTCGGCGGCGCTCGCCCAGCGTGCCGCGTCGGCCGGCCTGCCGATCAACGCCATGATCAGCGCGGCGTGCGCCGCCACCCCCGCGTAGTGCTCGACGTCGGTCCGGCCGTCGAGCCATGTCGTCCAGCCGATCACGGTGTCGATGCGGCCGCTGGCCCACACCGGCTGCATCAGGGTGAGCACGAGGCGGGCCACCCGGGAGGCGTCGCCGGCGGACACGGCGTGGTCGATCGCGACCTCGGACATGCCGTTCGCCTCGTACCACTCCGCCGCCCGGAGGTGCAGCTCGGCCACGAGCTCCGGTTCCCGCCGCCCCAGCTCGGCACGCAGCAGCTCCCGGAACAGGTGGTGGTAGCGATACCACACGCGCCGGCGGTCGATCGGGACGATCAGCAGGTTGCGGCTCTCCAGCTCCTCGAGCGTCCGGGCGGACCCGGCTCCCCCGAGGACGGCATCACAGAGTCCGCCGCACACGCGGTCGAGGATCGAGGTGCGGCAGAGGAAGTCGACCTCGGCGTCGGACGCCCGGTCGAGGAGCTCCGACCGGAGGTAGTCGCCGACGAACCGGTCGTCACCGGTGATCGAGAACCCGGCGGCGGTCCGCGGGCTGCCCGCCCGCATCGCGAGTGCCGCGAGGTAGAGGCCCGCCGCCCAGCCCTCGGTCCGCTCGGCGAGGGCCGCGACGTCGCGCTCCTCGGCCTGGACCCCGGCGCCGCGGAGGACCGCCGCGGCCTCTCGTCCGGACATCGCGAGGTCGTCGGCGCCGAGCTCGAGGAGGCCGCCCTGCGCACGCAACCGAGCCGCCGGCAACGACGTCGTCGACCGCGAGGCGATGGCGAAGCGGGACCCGGCCGGGAAACCCAGGGCGAGCGCGGTGACCACGTCGAGGGACGCCATGCTGGTGATGGCCTCGGCGTCGTCGAGGACCAGCGCGACGGGCCGGTCCAGCGACGCGACGGCGGACACGAGCGCGGGGACCACGGTGATCGCCGGACCGGGCGTGGGTCCGTGA
>NZ_JBVPVA010000608.1:0-6814 GCF_055612215.1 Actinomycetospora sp.
CCGGGGAGCACCGCAGAGCACGACCAGCTCCGACCTCGACCCGACCACGAGCTATCAGGTCCCGGTCTATGTGCACCCGGGCGTCCGCAACGCCGCCACCGACCGACGCAAGACCGACAAGCTGACCAACGCCGAGATCGCCTTCGACGCGCTCGACGAGGTCCAGCACCGCCTGACCGCCTTGATTCGCGACCGGCGCCTCCAGGCCCGCCCGGATAGCAGCCTGTTCCCGGGGCGAGTGCGGCGCGGACGGCTCGCCGGGGGAGGAGCAGCGGCCGCGGTCGGGGACGCCCGCCGCGTGCTGTGGGGCTTCCGCGCCACCGGCGCCGAACTCGAGATCATCGATCGGCTCGTCACCGACACCGGCGCCGAGTCACGCAGCGAGCTCGTGGCCGTCGCCTTGGAGGAGACCCTCCTGCGGTGAGGTCGAGCCCCGCAGATCGGGCGAGAGGGAGCGGTTCGCAGCCCGGCTCTGGCGCGGTCCGAGAGCCAGCACACAAACCAGCCCCGCCTAGCGTCGGGACGGCACCCGGTCGGGGGAGGTCTGACCGTTGGAGCCGCCGTCTCGGCGCGACCAGTGCACGCGTTGTGGTCTTAGAGGCGGTTCTCCGTGGCACGCCGAGCGTGGAGCTCTCCGGCGGCCTCCCGGAAATTGGCCCTCCCGTTCATTCCGCGGACGGCGAAGGGGAGTCAGGGTACGTGCATAGATGGTGGGTGCCCCAGGGTCGGTGGGGGAGCGGCGCGACCGGGGTGCGTCTGCCGTGGGCGGCGCGACAGGGCCGCCCGTGGCAGGGTGGCGGACTCAGCAGGAATGGCGGGAAGAACGCATATCACGGCATCTCCGATGCAGGAGCCGGTCCCGCCGATCTGACCGATCCACCAACGACGCCGTTCACCCGGCGGTAGCGAGGGCGGACATCGGTGGAGATGCCGGCGCAGAACTCGGTGTACAGCGCGTTGACCGCGAAGGAGCGTGAGCAAGGGGAGACAGCCTAGGTAGGGGCGCCCCGAGGATCCGCCGATGAGCGCCAGGGGCCGCGACGCCGGCTACTTCGAGCGGTGGCAGCCCCGATGGCCGCGAAATTCAACGGCGGCCGGGCCCGAGTCACCAGGTCCACGGGTCACGTTGCGCCTCGATAACCAGCTGCGGGACCTCCCCCCACGTGTTGACCACCGCCTCGGTCCTCTCGTACGTGGCGGACAGGATCGCGCCCACCACTTCACCGCCCGCCGTGAGGATCAGCGCCGTGCCAGGCACGGCCCGGGTAAAGCTCACCCGGGCCGCCGTCCGGCCGTCGCGCTGGTCCAGCCCCTGGACGATCGCCTCACCGGTCGGTGAGCCGGCCTCAGGGATGACCACGAGCCGATCGCCGACCTGCAGGAGGGACGGGTAGCCCACGCGGACCGGCGGCACGGAGGCCGCCGCGTGCAGTGGCAGCGCCGCGAGGCCCGCGCGGGAGCGGGCAACCCGCTCCATCGGGAACCGACGGGTTGCGAGGCGGACTACCGTACCCGCTCTGGGTTCTCCGCCGACGACGAGCAGTCCCGGCGTCACCGGTACCCCGAGGGCCACCACGTCCCCGCGGTCGTCGACGAGCACCGCGACGGCGGCGCGTACCGCATCTAAGTCGCCGCGACCCAGGACCTCGAGCGCCGCGTCGTACCCGTCCCGATCACCCACCGCCGCCAGGCAGTCCAGGTGTCGGCGTCGCAGGGCAACGGAGCGAGAATTCGCGTCGATCCGCTCCCACGCGGTGAGGGCATGGTGCGGCGCGTCGGCGTCGTGGTGGCGGACGAAGGCGGCAACGGGGTCGTCGTCGGGGATACGTGCGGCGATCAGTGCCGAGTTCCATGCGGCCACCGTGTCCTGCAGCGCTCGGTGTCGCTCCGCGCCGACTCGGAGTTCAGAGGCAATGGTCGCTTCGTCGTCCTCGGCCGTCTCGTCGATCGCCGTTCCGACGACACCGCTCGCGCGGTCGGCGAGCGCCCGCAGCCGGAGGTCGAGCGTCGAGAGTTCGTCGTCGACCTCCCGGCCCGTGCGGAACATCTCGGTCAGCGACGCGGCCGCCTCCGGGTTCTTCGGCGCAGAGGTCGAGCGGTGGGCGTCGCGGCGGAGTCGCCACTCCCGGAGCAAGGGCTCGGTATCGCCGAGAGCTGCCTCGACCTGGACCAGGAGCTCCCTCATCTCGGAGCGTTTTCCCTCTCGGGCACGCCGTTGTACGAACGCCTTCTGCATCCGCAGGCGCTCCTGCGGAGCCAACAGGGTTGTGTCCCGGACCGACACCGACCGGGTCTTCCCGGTCTCCTTGTCCGTTGCGGTGACGGTCAGAATGCAGTCGGCGTCGATCTCGAAGGTCACCTCAATCTGAGGGACACCCTGAGGAGCGGGCCTGATGCCGTCGAGCCGGAAGTCCGCAATCTTCGCCTCCGACGTGAGGCTCCCACCTTGAAACACCTCGATGTCGACCGCGTCCTGATCGTCCGCCGCCGTCGTGAAAGTCTCAGAGCGTTTCGTCGGTATCAAGGTGCTGGCCTCAATGAGGGGCTTGAACTCGCCGTCCTGTTCGTCGCCCTTAACCCGGAGCCCCAGTGCGAGTGGCACGATGTCCAGAAGCAGGACGTCGTCGAGATCACCAGCCAGGACCGCGCCATAAAGGGCTGCCCCACGTGCGACCGCCAGAGTCGGGTCGCCCACCCGTACGGTCCGCATCCCGAGCGCTTGCTCGGCGACCGCCCGGGTGGTCGGCGCGAGGAAGGGCCCACCCACGAGCACGGCCGTCGTGTTCGCCGGCCAGCCCATCCGGCTGAGCTCGGCACGGAAGCGGCGGCATGTCGTCGCGAGGCGTTCCAGAGGGCCGGAGAGGACAGCGTCGAGCTCGGCGCGCGTGAGGGCGAGCGTGACGTCTCGCCCCTCGGAGAACGCCGCCAGGACCTCGGTCACCTCCGACTCAGACGACAGCCGGACCTTCATGCGTTCCGCGGCGACCTCGAGTCGTCGCCGGCCAGATGCCGAGATCGCCACACCCCGGCTGTCCAGCTGGGCGACGAGGGCCTCGACCACCGCCGCATCTAGGTCGGCTCCGCCGAAGGACGTGTCCCCGTCGACCAGATTGACCTCGTAGACGCCGTCACCGATCTCCAGCGCGCTGAGGTCGAGCGTGCCCGCGCCGAGATCCACGACCACGACGCGCTCGCCCAGGTCCCGGCGCCCCTGGTTCACCGCGAGGCACGCGGCCGTCGGCTCGTGGATCAAGCGCACGACCTCGACTCCGCCGACCGATCCGGCGTCGCGAGTCGCATTCTTCTGGTTGTTGTGGAAGAACGCCGGGACCGTGACGACGACCTTGGTCCGGTCGACGCGGAACGGGTGCTCCCCGGCGAGTTCGTCGAGCCACTCGTCGGCCACCTCGATCCCGAGTTCCGCCCGCGCCAGCTCGGCGACGCGGGCGCGGACGTGGTCCGTCAGATGACCTTCGACGATCCCGCGGGCGTGATGGACGAAGCGGGCGGTGACGTCCTCGGGAGCGAGACGGCGGGAGCGGATGCGCCATCGACGGCGAGTCCCGATGGAACGTTTCGCCCCGCGGATCACGGCGATCACCCGGTCAGCGAGCTCCTCCTCACGGTCCAGCCCGATCAGCTCCTCGCCGGCCTGGTCCACGGCGAACGATGAGGGAAAGCGGTCGCGTCCCCGGTATTGGCAGGGAACGGCGCCGCCCGCCACGCGGTCGTATATGGCCACGACGCTCGTGGAGGTCCCGAGATCGAGGGCCCAGATGTCGGAGAACCGGCGGTCGACCTCACGCCGTGCCCGGCCGAGGATCCCGGGAAGGGCGGCCTTGAAGCGGGAGCGCTCGGCTTCGTCGGCCTCACCGAGTCGCATCCGCGCCCGGGCCGCCGTCTCGGGGTCAAGGATCTGTCCGCGCGTGCGCATCAGAGCCCGGAGGTGTCCAAGCGCCGGACTCGTCGACCCCTGGTGGTCGATCGCGGCCAGGCAGGCCTCGGCGAGGTCTGCGAACCGTCCTGCCGCGGCGGCGCACCGGGCGTAGGCGGCGGAGGCGCCGACCTCCGGGCCCAGCCGGTCCTCCCAGCACCTCATCGCTGCCGCCGGGTTGCCCGCCCGTTCGTAGCGTTCTGCAGCGCCTTCGAGGTCCCCGGCCCGACGCAGCTCGGCCGCCGCTCCTCGCAGGTCACCGCCCGCCTCGCTCGCTCGAGCACGCGCGGCAGCCGCCTCGGGCGAGTCGTCCTTGTCGAACACGCCACGTGCGTCACCGTGGCGTCCGGCGTCGGCGTAGAGCCGTGCCGCCCGGTAACGATCGCCGCCGTCCTTGGCCAGCCGGGCGGCCGCCGCGAGGTCGCCAGCCCGCTCCTCGACCGCGCTGTACTCGAGGAGAAGGGCCGGCCGACCCTCGAGCTCGCAGTCTCGGAGGAGCGCCAGCCAGTGCTTCCGGGACTCGCCGCGGACCGCGGCCAGCGTGGATTCGGCGCGCCCGCGCACCGCACCCTCAGGCGGCGCAGCCGCGAGGAGGGCGGCGGTGAGGCCTGCCGCGTCGCCGAACCGTGCGGAGTTCACCAAGACGTCGACGTGTTCGAGCACCGGGTCGGCGAGCCGTTCGACCTGCACGATGGACTCCGCCTCGCGCAGCTGGGTACACGCGCGCAGGGCCTCCTCCCAGCGCCCAGCCCGCTCGTGAATACCGACAATGCCGTCCCACCGACCGAGGGCCTCGAGGTGGGAGATTGCCTCGTCCGCACGGTTCTCGGTGATAAGCGCGTCCACCAGCCGGTGACGGGTCCGAACGCCGGACTCGTCGTCCTCCAGCGCGTGCGCGAGCTCGAGGGCGACGGCGAGCTCATCGGCTCGACTCGACGTTATGCACAACCGCAGGGCGCTCCGTCGCTGCTCGGGGGTGCGGGCGAGCTCGGCGGCCCACCGACCGCGCCCAAGGAACTCCGCGACCTCGAAGGACCATGGGAGCGCCGCGGACGGTACCCCGGTGAACACCGCGTGCCAGCCGTCCGGAGCCGCGGTAAGGCCGTGGTGGCGCAGGTGGAGCCCAACCGCAAGCCCGAGCCGGTCGCGTGTGAGCAGGCCACGTCGGCCCAGGTCGCGGAGGAACCCGGTCAGCCGGTATGGGTCTCCCACGGCGAGCCGGGGCAGGAGACTCGCGATCGTTTCGTCGCGGAGCCCGATGAGACGACCGTCGTCGGCGAGGTCGATAGCGACCGTGAGCGCATCGACGTCATCGTTGTCCTCGACCGCAGAGCGCAGCGACACCTCCTGGTCGCCGCCGAAGGCGAGGACGCGCTCCTCAGCGCCGAGCCGCGGACCGACCCCCCGGTGCAGGCGCGCCGACTCGGGCGGATCGTATCGAAGCGCATCCAGCATCACGTCCCGGTAGCAGGCCGCCACCTCGTGACCGTCCCGCACCTCCGGCCCCCGCTCGAGCAGCGTGTCCAGCCGTCGCCGGCTGCGTGCGGCCGCCTTTCGATCCCGCCGCCGTCCAAGCTCCTGCCACCACGACATCGACGCCCCTTCCCCCGAGGGTGCAACTCAACCGCGAGCAGCGTCGTGGGGGAAGGGCGGTGCCGCAGTCGAAGCGCCGCTGTGTGCGCTGCAGCTCGCATGGGCCACACGGTCGGAAGACAGCCTGGTGGACAGACGCCGATGCCGCGGCAAGAGCGCCTATCGCGGCGTTGACCCGTCCAGCGATCGAACTCACGGCCCATGCATATGGCCGGTTCGACAAAGATCGCGCATCAAGGGGTGGAAAACCCAGACGTCGAGGTCGAATGGCCCCTTCCGAACTCAGACAGCCATCCACCAGGATCAGGTGATGAACACTGAGGACGACCAGGGCCAATCCGACGACCCTGGCCGCGCGACCGTCTCGGTCACCAAGTCACCGACCGGCGCCCAGGTGGTCAGCGTCGGCGCCACCCTCGACGCTGTCGGCTTGGCGCAGCTGCGCCAGGAGTTCCGCGCCCTCCTCGCTCGCTCGGGCAACCCATTGGTGGTCGACCTCACCGCCGTCCGCGCCGTCGATCCCGTTCGCGCCCCCGTAGTCCTCCGCCACCTGGCGTACGACGCGGGCGACGCCGACGTCGACTTCCGGGTCGTCTGGGACCTGGTGGCTAACGAGCGCGCCCGACCTGCGCTTGGCGACGAGTCGCTGTTCGACATCTACCCCACCCTCGATGCAGCGCTGGAGGAGCTGCATCGGCGAGACCGCTGACACCGCCGCGAAGCCGTGTCAGGCAGGTCCGGTGATGTTACGAGGGGTTGTGCCCTCACACCGGCGGGTGCACCCCCTCTAATCGCTATACCCCAGCCCGTGGGATTGGGCTCGATGTCGATCGGAGGGCATATCGCGGCTTTGCAACCGCGCCGGGCACAGACGGGGCAGAGGCGAGGGCAGTGGCCGAAGCGCCTCCCGACGGTAGGTCATGCCGGACGAGGCCGTGACCTAGCTCTAACCCAAGCGACCGCGATGCGCGGTGTGGCGCAGGCCGCGCCTCAGTCCGCGTCCAGTGGGGGAGTGGGACACCTTGTACCTCGGCGCGCCTCCCCGAGCCGAAGCCGCGACGCGGGAGCCCCGGGCGAGGCTCGGAGCGGTGCCCGCCGAGCCGGCCGTCCTCAGCCGGGCGCAGGCTCGGCGTCGGCGGCGCGGCTGACCTCGGCCGGTGATCACGAAAACGGCCGCCTGTGCCGTACTGCGCCGGCAGCAACGGCTCGATCCGACCCCACAACCAATCCGAGAGCACCGTTGCACGACCCACCCGCCGGTCGTGGAACGGCCACCCTCATCTACTT
>NZ_JBVPVA010000612.1:0-1959 GCF_055612215.1 Actinomycetospora sp.
CCGCGGCGTCGCGACGAACACCAGTCCGTCCGGCCCTTACCGCGGGGTCGCGCGCCCCTCGACGGTGTTCGCGATGGAGACCCTCATGGACTCCGGCGCCCGGGCCCTCGGGATGGACCCGATCGCCCTGCGGCGCCGCAACCTGATCCTGCCCGCCGCCATCCCCTACCGGATGCCGGCGCGGCTCGTCGACGACTCCGGGGCCTACGAGGCCTGCCTCGACCGCGCCCTCGAGGTGTTCGACGTCGGGCGCTGGCGGGCCGAGCAGGCCCGCCGTCGGGAGGCCGGGGAGCGGCCGATCGGGATCGGCATCGGGCTCTACAACGAGCTCACCGGCCTGGGCCGCGCCGCCTCGGCGGGGCCGCGGATGCCGTTCCGGACCGGGCACGACGCGTGCACGGTGCGGGTCAACCCCGACGGCCGCGTGACGGTGTTCTCCGGCGTGACGTCCCAGGGGCAGGGGCTGGAGACGACGATGGCCCAGGTCGTCGCCGACGCCCTGGGCGTGGGCTACGACGACGTGACCGTGCGCTACGGCGACACCGACGAGTCGCTGTGGGGCTTCGGCGCGTTCTCCTCGCGGCAGGCGGTGATCGGCGGGGGCGCCGCGAACCTCGCCGGTGCGGACGTCCGCGAGAAGGTCCTCGCCTTGGCCGGCGCGCTACGTGAGGTCGACGTCGCCGACCTCGACCTCCGCGGCGGCCAGGTGCACGTCCGGGGCCAGGAGAAGCCGATCATCTCGCTGGCGGAGGTCGCGCGGGTGGCCTACCTGCAGTCCGACCGGCTGCCCGAGGGCTTCGAGCCGGGTCTGGAGGGGACGAAGTTCTACGACCCGGTGCGTGGCGCGTTCGCCGCCGGCGCCCAGATCGCGGCCCTGGAGTTCGACCCCGCGACCGGAGCGACGTCGATCCTCGCCTGGGTCTGCGTGGAGGACGCGGGCACGATCGTGCACCCGGTGATCGTCGACGGGCAGATCGCCGGGTCGATCGCGCAGGGCATCGGCGGGGCGATGTACGAGCACCTCGTCTACGACGACGCGGGCAACCTCACCACGGGCACGCTGCTGGACTACCTGATGCCGACCTCGGGCGAGATCCCCGAGCTGACCATCGACCACGTGAGCACCCCGGCCGCCAACCCGACGGGGGTCCGCGGGGTGGGCGAGGGCGGCACGCTCGGGCCCAACGCCGTCGTCGCGGGGGCGCTCGCGGACGCCCTCGGCGTCGAGGTCGACGACCTGCCCGTCAGCCCGGAGCGGGTGTGGTCGCTGGTCCACGGAGGTGGCCGACCGTGAAGTGCCCGCCGTTCTCCTACCACCGCGCGACCGACGTCGACGACGCCGTGGCCGCCCTCGCCGCCGCGGGCGGCGAGGGCAAGATCCTCGCCGGCGGGCAGTCGCTCGTGCCGGTCCTCGCCCTGCGCATGGCCCGGCCCGACGTGCTCGTCGACGTCAACCGGGTGCCCGGTCTGGCCGACCTCGCGCTGCGCGACGGCGTGCTGCACGCCGGCGCGCTCGTGCGCCACACCGCGCTCGCCGCACAGGATGGGCACCCGCTCGCCGCCGAGGCCGCCGGCTGGGTCGGCCACACCGCGATCCGCAGCCGCGGCACGCTCGGCGGCAGCCTCGCCCACGCCGACCCGGCCGCCGAGCTGCCCGCGGTGCTGCGGGCCTGCGACGGGGCCGTGCACGTCACCGGCCCGGGCGGGTCGCGCCGGGTGGACGCCGCCGCGCTGTTCGTCGGCGCGCTGCAGACCGCCCTGGCCGAGGACGAGATGATCATCGGGGTCGAGCTGCCGGTCCCGGACGCGTGGGGGTTCGCCGAGTTCGCCCGCCGCCACGGCGACTTCGCGGTCGTCTCCGTCGTCGCCGCCCGGTTCGGCGGCCGGGTGCGCGTCGTCGTCGGCGGGGTCGCCGGCACGCCGCACGTCGTGGACGCCGGTGCGCTGCTCGACGTCGGG
>NZ_JBVPVA010000695.1:0-1028 GCF_055612215.1 Actinomycetospora sp.
TCGCCGATGTTGCGCATCTTCGCGAGCATCGCGCCCTCGACGGCGGCGTCGACGTCGGCGTCCGCGCACACCACGAACGGCGCGTTGCCGCCGAGCTCCATCGAGGTCTTGAGCACCTGCTGCGCGGACTGCTCGATGAGCCTCTGCCCGACCTCGGTGGAGCCGGTGAACGAGAGCTTGCGGATGCGGCCGTCGGCGATCAGCGGGCCCATCACCTTGCCGGTCGACTTCGTGGTGACGACGTTGAGCACGCCCTCGGGCAGTCCCGCCGCCGCCAGGATGTCGGCGAGCTTGAGGATCGTCAGCGGCGTCAGGGACGCCGGCTTGATCACCATGGTGCAGCCGGCGGCGATCGCGGGCCCGATCTTGCGGGTGCCCATGGCCAGCGGGAAGTTCCACGGGGTGATGAGCAGGCACGGGCCGATCGGCTGGCGCATCACGAGCATCCGGCCGCTGCCGGTCGCGTTCACCTTCCACTCGCCCGAGATCCGCACCGCCTCCTCGGCGAACCAGCGGAAGAACTCGGCGGCGTAGCCGATCTCGGCCTTGGACTCCGCGAGCGGCTTGCCCATCTCGAGGGTCATGAGCATCGCGATGTCGTCGGTCTGCTCGGTGATCATCTCGAAGGCCCGGCGCAGGATCTCGCCGCGCTCGCGCGGGGCGGTCGCCGCCCACTCGGCCTGCGCCTTCGCCGCGGCGTCCAGCGCGGCCATGCCGTCGTCGGGGGAGGCGTCGGCGACCTCGCAGAGGATCTCGCCCGTGGACGGGTCCTCGACGGGGAACGTCTTCCCCTCCGCGGCGTCGCGCTCCCGGCCGCCGATCAGCAGCTTCTTCGGGACGTCCTCGATGATCCGGCGCTCCCGTGCGGCGTCACCCATGGCGTGCTCCCAGCTCCCTCGACCGCGGCGGCCCCGTCGAGCACGCCGGTGCGCCCGGTGAGGTGCCCCCTCGCCCCGCACTCCATGCCGACGGAGCGCACACCGCGCCGAACGTCGGGTTCGTGCCTACCCTCGGGAGTCGTGTTCTCC
>NZ_JBVPVA010000721.1:0-2660 GCF_055612215.1 Actinomycetospora sp.
CACGAACGGCCCGAGGGATCCGAGCAGGTACGCGCCGGTCTGCATGAACGCGCCGAGCCGCCGGTTCTCCTCGGTGTCGCGAGAGGCCGCCAGGATCGCGGCGAAGAAGACGGTGAACCCACCGCCCTGGGCCGCGCCGGCGAGCGCGCACCACACCGGCCACGCGGCGGGGGCGAGCAGCAGCCCGAGCGGCAGCGCGATCCAACCGAGGACCACCGGGAGGAAGGCGGCCCGCAGGCTCCCCGTACGGCGGTGGATCAGCGGCGCACCGAGCGCCCCGACCACGGCCAGGACCTGGAAGATCGACGACGCGACGCCGGCGCCGGCGGCGTCGAGCCCGCGCAGGTCGGCGAGGATCTCCGGCAACCAGGCGGTGAGCCCGTAGTAGGCGAACGCCTGCGCCCCGAACGCGAACAGCATCTGCCACCCCACCGGACGTCGCCACGGCGAGGTCGCCGGGCCCGTCCCGGCATCGGCCGGCACCGCCCGCGTCCCCGGACGGCTGCCCCGCGTCGCGACCGCCCAGAGCACCGCGGACGCCGCGGCCACCAGGAGCCAGAGCAGCAGCGCCCACCGCCACCCGACCCCGTCGGCGATCGGCACCGTGATCGACAGCGTGATCATCGAGCCGACGTTCATCGTCGCGACGTAGAGGCCGAGGAGTGCGCCCGAGCGGTGGGGGAAGTCCCGCCCGATGACGACCGGCACCACGACGTTGCCGACCGTGATGCCGGCACCGATCAGTGCGGTCCCGACGAGGGCCGTGGCCACCCCGTCGGCGGACCGCAGCACCGTGCCCACCCCGAGCACCGCCAGCCCGACGAGCATCGCGCGCTCCGGCCCGATCCGGCCCGTCAGCCACGACGCCGGCGTCGAGGCCACCGCGAACATCAGCACCGGCAGGCTCGTCAGGAGCCCGGCGACCGCCGTGGAGATGCCGAGGTCAGCACGCACGGCGTCCACCACCGGCGAGACCGCGACGATCGGGGCGCGCAAATTGAGAGCCACCAGCAGCACCGCGGCCGCGAGGAGCGGCCCACCGGCCGAAGACGCGGTTGCGGATCGCTCCGGACGGGCGGACGTCGTCACGGCTCCACTCTCGACGACCACGCCCGACCCTCGCGCGCGTCCGACGGATTCCTCACGCCGGGCGGGTGTGGACGGGGTCCGCCGTCGGGCAGTCCCGCCACGGGCCCGACGTCCCGGACCGACCGTGGACGGACCCCGGAGTGGAGGAGCACGACGATGACCGACCGCGACGACGCACGGGTGCGCAAGGCGCTGCAGGGCAAGGACTTCCCGGCGGAGCGCAACGACCTCGTGGCCTACGCGACCGACCGGGGCGAGATCGACGACGCGACGCTGACCGCCCTCGCCGCGCTGCCCGAGGGGAGTTACGCGTCGGTCGAGGACGTGGTGGCCGCCGTGCCGCACCGGCCCGGGTCGACCAGCAACCGCTGAGGGTGTCGGGGGTCGCTGCTAGACCTCGGTCATGGCGACCTGGTCCGAGGTGGAGCACGCGGCCCCCGAGCTCGCGGCGCAGGTGGGCGCGCTGCTCTCGCGAGGAAAGCACAAGACGATGGCGACGGTTCGGCGCGACGGCTCGCCCCGCCTGTCCGGCACCGAGACGGAGTTCGAAGACGGAGAACTGCGCCTCGGCATGATGCCGGGGTCGAGGAAGCTGGCCGACGTGCGGCGTGACCCACGGATCGCCCTGCACTCGCCGTCGGTCGATCCCCCGGAGGGTGATCCGGCCGGCTGGCCCGGCGAGGCGCGGGTGTCCGGGTTGGTGCGGGAGGTGGCGTATCCCGGCGAAGGCCCCGAGGGGAGCTATTTCGCGGTGGACGTCACCGAGCTGGTGCTCACCCGGATCGCGCCGTCGAACGACCGGCTGCTGATCACGTTCTGGCGCCCGGGCGATCCGGTCCGCGAGGTGGAGCGCACCTGACCCCGCACAGCGAAGGTCACGCGGTGTCGGACTCGTCGGGGGCGGCCGGCGCGGAGCCGTCGAGGTGGAAGCGGTCGGCCAACAGCGCGCCGAGGAGCGCGAACCCGAAGACGTCGTACACGCTGCGGACCCGCGGGTCGCCGAGCACGACCACGGCCACCACCGCGACGCACGCCAGGTTCAGCAGCATGAACAGCTCGCCGCCCCCGTCCCCCTCGCGCCGCCGTCGTCGGGTGAGACTTACCGATTCGATCACGATCCACGCGAGGGCGATCGAGTAGAGCACGTTGGCGGCCTCGACGAGGCTCCGCGACCAGCCCGTCTCGGTGGTCTGCGGCCACGGCACCGTCGTCGCGGTCATGTCGAGGACGTTGCGGCCCAGGCGCAGGACGTGTTCCGGCCCGTCCTGCGCGATGCAGTCCCATCCGAGTCCGACGAAGTAGTCCTCGTCCCAGACGGCGTGGTTCCGCACCACGAAGTCGCCCGGGCGCCCCGCCTCGGCCGGCACGGGGTGCTGGATCTGGAACGCCTTCTGGTTGTTCGCGTCGAGGACGGTCACCGATCGGGCGTTGCAGTGCCCGAACCAGAAGTTGACGCCGCCGTTCGTCGCGAGGCCCGTCAGCTGGCCGGACGCGATGCTGTTGTGGACGATGACCAGGGCCAGGACCGCGGCCAGGCCGGCGACGAGGGAGGCGACCGGCGCGATCCTGCG
>NZ_JBVPVA010000797.1:0-4481 GCF_055612215.1 Actinomycetospora sp.
CCGGTACACGCGGACGGGCAGGACCGCCTCGGCCGTCGTGACCTCGGTGTCCTCGACGACGACGCGCCGGTCGTGCGCCCCGACGATCACCCGACCCGCGGGCCCGGCCTGGATGCGCCCGGAGCGCTCGCGCGCGGCGGGGACCTCCTCGGGCGGCAGGTCGGCGACGGATCCGGCGAGACGGGAACGGAGCACCCCGACCAGGCGGGCGCGCAGCGGCAGACGCACGGCGGGAGCTTAGGTGCGCTCCGCGCTCGTGAGCAGGAAGTGCGGTGAGGGCCGCATTTTCGGCTCAGGTGGCCGACGACCACTTCGGACGACGCTTCTCGACGAACGCGCTGACGCCCTCGCGGCCCTCGGCCGAGAAGCCCCGGTTGCCGATCGACTTCGCCTCGACCTCGAAGTGGGCGTCGGTGAGCACCCCGCCCGCCGCGCGGACGAGCCGCTTGGTGGCCGCGAGCGCCTCCGGCGGCCCGGCGGCGATGGCCGCGGCGACGGCGTCGGTCTCGGCGCGCACGTCCTCGTCCGGGACGACCCGCGACGCGAGCCCCGCCGCCGCGGCCTCCTCGGCGCCCATGGGCCGGTTGGTGAGCAGCATGTCCAGCGCCCGGGCCCGCCCGACCGCGGCGGGCAGCGTCGCGGTCATCCCGCCGTCCGGGGTCAGCCCGATCGCCGTGTACGCCGGCCGCACCCGTGCCCCCGCGCCCATCACGACGACGTCGCCGGTCAGCACCAGCGAGAGCCCGATCCCCGCGGCCCAGCCCTGGACGCCGATGACGACCGGGGCGGCCAGACCGAGGACGAGGCGCTGGCAGGCGTGGAAGTCGTCGGCGAGCGTGGAGAGGCTGACCTCGGGGTCGGCGGCGAACCCCCGGACGTCGCCGCCCACGCAGAAGTTCGGTCCCTCCGCGACGATCTCCAGGACCGCGGCGCCCTGCACCGGTCCGGCGAGGGCCTCGCGGAGCTGACGGCCGAGCTCGAAGTCGACGATGTTGTGGCCCGGCCCGTTGCTGAGCACCAGGCGCGCCACGCCCGGCGTCTCCACCTCGACCCGCACCCGTTCCTCCGCCACGCGCTCCTCCTCCGACCGGCACGTCGCCGGGACCCACGACCACACTGCACGGGGCGTCGCGAGCCTGCCACGCTGTCCCCGGCCCGCGCTGCCCACCGAGAGGACCTCGACGTGCCCGACCTGCACATCCCGGCCGGTGCCGGCTCGCACCAGCAGGCCTACCTGGCCACGCCCCCGCTCGGGGAGGGCCCGTGGCCAGGCGTCGTCGTCCTCCAGGACGCCTTCGGCATGACCGACGACCTCCGCGAGCACACCGACCGGCTGGCCACGGCGGGCTACGTGGCGGTCGCGCCGCGGCTCTACACCGCGCGCGGCGGCGGGCCGCGCTGCGTCGCCGCGGTGTTCCGGGCGATGACGAGCGGGCAGGGGCCGGTGTTCGACGACATCGACGCCGCCCGCGGCTGGCTCGCCGACCGCGACGACTGCACCGGGACGGTCGGGGTCATCGGCTTCTGCCAGGGGGGCGGGTTCGCGCTGATCGCGGCCGCCCGCCACGACTTCGCCGCGACCGCCCCGAACTACGGCCACGTCCCGACCGACGCCGAGCGCGAGCTCGAGGGCATCTGCCCCGTCGTGGCGAGCTTCGGCGCCCGCGACGTGTCGCTCAAGGGCCACCCCGAGCGGCTCGAGGCGGCGCTCGACGCGCTCGGCGTCGAGAAGGACGTCAAGACCTACCCGACGGCGGGTCACTCGTTCCACGAGCGCTTCCCCGCCCAGGCCGTGGTCCGCCGGCTGGGCATGGGCTACGACCACGACGCGTCCGAGGACGCCTGGGGCCGCATCCTGCGCTTCTTCGACACGCACCTGAGGGCGGCGTGACCGCTGCGGGGACGCCGCTGCGTCCCGGTTCCGGGGACCCGCTGCCCGAGCTCGAGCACTACCTCATCGACATGGACGGCGTGCTCGTCCACGAGGAGAACGCGCTGCCCGGGGCCGACGAGTTCATCCGTCGGCTCGGCGAGGCCGGGAAGCACTTCCTCGTACTGACCAACAACTCGATCTACACCCCGCGCGACCTGCAGGCGCGCCTGCGCGCGAGCGGCATCGACATCCCCGTCGGGAACCTCTGGACCTCCGCGCTCGCCACCGCCCAGTTCCTCGACGACCAGCGTCCCGGCGGCACCGCGTTCGTCGTCGGCGAGGCGGGCCTGACGACGGCGCTGCACGAGGTCGGCTACGTCCTCACCGAGCGGGACCCCGACTACGTCGTCATCGGCGAGACCCGCACGTACTCGTTCGAGGCGATCACCCGGGCGATCCGGCTCATCGAGCGCGGCGCGCGCTACATCTGCACCAACCCCGACGCGACCGGCCCGTCGACCGAGGGCACGCTGCCCGCCACCGGGTCCGTCGCCGCGCTGATCACCCACGCGACGCGCAAGCAGCCCTACTTCGTCGGGAAGCCGAATCCGCTGATGATCCGGGCCGGACTCAACACGATCGGGGCCCACTCCGAGACCACCGCGATGATCGGCGACCGGATGGACACCGACATGGTCGCGGGCATGGAGGCCGGCCTGCACACGATCCTGGTGCTCTCCGGGGTCACCGACGCGGCCGAACTGGACCGTTATCCCTACCGGCCCAACCAGGTGGTGGAGAGCGTGGCCCACCTGTCGGTGGGCTCGCGCGGATAGCGGGTCGCCCGGATAGCGGGTATCCAGGTCCCATGCCGGACGACTTCGAGGACCTGCCCTCGACCCTGCAGCGCTCGCCCAAGGGTGCCCGCGACACCTACGCGGCGGCGAAGGAGTCGGCCGAGGGCACCTACGGCAAGGGCGAGCGGGCCAGCCGCACGGCGTACTCGGCCCTCAAGCACAGCTACGAGAAGGTCGGCGACCACTGGGAGCCCAAGGAGTCCAAGGGCCCCTCGGACTCCCGCGCCGAGAGCGGCGGGCAGGACCCGAGCGGTGAGCCGGCCGGCGGGGTCGACGCCAACGCCAGCAAGGCCCACCTCTACGAGCGGGCCAAGCAGCTCGACGTCGAGGGGCGCTCGAAGATGGACAAGGACGAGCTCGTCGACGCGATCGGCAAGGCCAACGACAGGGCCACCCGGAAGGCCCGGGACGGTTCGTGACCGGACCCGCGGAGGGCGAGGCGACCGAGCCCTCGGGGGAACCGGCCGCCATCGGGACCACGCCCGCGGACGGCCCGACGCCGAAGACCGGGACGACGCCTGCCGCCGGCACCACACCCGACGCCCCGGCCGGGCTCAACGGCGTCGGCCTGCCGGAGCGGCCCCGGATCGGCGTCGGCCGCGACGGACGCCGCCTCGGCTGGATCGAGTTCGTCGTCGGTGCTCTCGTCTACGTCGCGGTCCAGGTCGGGGTCGGTGGGATCGCCTACGCGGTGTTCGGGCACCTGCCCGGCGCGCCGGGACTGCTCGCGATCTCGGCCGCCTCGGCGTTCGCCGCCGTGCTGGTGGCGGTGGCGCTGCGGGTGCGCACCCCGGGCGCGCTCGGCCTGCGGCGGCTGCCGGTCCGCACGCTCGCGCTGGCGGTCGGCCTCGGCATCGGGGTCTGGCTGCTCTCCCGGGTGCTCATCGTCGTGTACATCACGATCACCGGTGACCACAGCGATCCCCAGCAGTCCCTGACCCAGTTCGCCGGGGTCGCGGCCGCCTTCTGGGTCGTGCTGCTCGGCGGCCTCGTCGTCCCGCTGGGGGAGGAGCTGCTCTTCCGGGGGGTCGGCTACGGGTCGATGCGCCGGTACGGGCCGGTCGTCGCGACCATCGTGTCCAGCCTGGTGTTCGCGGTCGCGCACGGGTTCAACGTCGTCTTCCTCGCCGTCCTCGTGCTCGCGGTGCTCAACGCCGTGCTCTACGAGCGCACCCGGTCGATCTGGCCGTGCTTCGTCACGCACGCCTCGTTCAACCTCTGCTCGTTCGTCATCCTGCTGCTCCTCACCTGAGCCCCCGCCGCGACGGAGCGCACGCGTGACCGCCGCTGCTCCCGGGCACCTCCTCCGGGGAGTTCGCGCGGAGGGCCCCTCCGCCCCGGCCAGCACGGAGGACCAGGACCAGTGACGACAGCGACGGCCGACATCGAGATCCGCGACCCGGCGACCGACGAGCTCGTCGGCCGGGTGGCGCCGGCCGGGCCCGAGGAGGTCGACGACGCCGTCGCCCGCGCCGTCGCCGCCGCGCCGGAGTGGGCGCGCACCGACCCCGCGGCCCGCGCCGGTCGGGTCCGCGACGCCGCCTCCGCCCTGCGCGCGCAGGCCGAGGACCTCGCCCGGCTCAACGAGACCGAGACCGGCCGCCCCTACGACGACGCCCTCGGCGGTGTCCTGGCGGCCGCGGGCACCCTCGAGCAGTACGCGGAGCTCGGGCCGCTGCACCGCGGGCGCTCGCTGCAGGGCTCCTGGTCGGCGACCGACCTCATGGTCCCCGGCCCCCACGGCGTCGTCG
>NZ_JBVPVA010000834.1:0-2757 GCF_055612215.1 Actinomycetospora sp.
GTCACCTCGCTCGGCTGTCGTCCCTGACCGCGTCCGCCCACCCGACGTCGTCAGAAGGACCCGCCCCACCATGGCCACACCGACGATCACCCCTGCCCCGGACACGGCGGCGGGGGGCTCCGGCGGCACCCCGCCGCTGACTGCCCACTGGTTCCTGCCCACCTACGGCGACTCCCGCGGCCTCGTCGGCGGCGGGCACGGCATGGCCGCGGCCGCCGCCGGGACCCCGCGCGAGGCCTCGCTCGGCTACCTCGCCCAGATCGCCCGCGCCGCCGAGACCGTCGGCTTCGAGGGCGCCCTCACCCCGACCGGCGCCTGGTGCGAGGACGCCTGGCTCACGACGGCGATGCTGGCCGCGGAGAGCGAGCGGCTGAAGTTCCTCGTGGCGTTCCGGCCGGGCGGGGTCTCCCCCACGCTCGCCGCGCAGATGGGTGCGACCTTCCAGCGCCACTCCGGCGGGCGGCTGCTCGTCAACGTCGTCACCGGCGGGGAGCCCAGCGAACAACGCGCATACGGCGACTTCCTCGGCAAGGACGACCGGTACACGCGCACCGGCGAGTTCCTCGACGTCGTGCGCCGGCTGTGGGCGGGCGAGCAGGTCACCCTCGACGGCGAGCAGGTCCACGTCGAGGGCGCGCAGCTGCAGCGGCTGCCCGACCCGGTCCCGCCGATCTACTTCGGGGGCTCCTCCCCCGCCGCCGGCGACGTGGCGGCCAAGCACGTCGACGTCTACCTCACCTGGGGCGAGCCGCCCGCGCAGGTCGCCGAGAAGATCGACTGGATCCGCGGCCTCGCCGCGGCGCAGGGCCGCGAGGTCCGGTTCGGGATCCGGCTGCACGTCATCACCCGCGACACCGCCGACGCGGCGTGGGCGCAGGCCGAGGAGCTGCTGCGTGGCATCCCCACCGAGATGATCGAGCAGGTCCAGGCCGGGCTGTCGAAGAGCGAGTCGGTCGGCCAGCAGCGGATGCGCTCGCTGCATTCCGGGGGGACGGCGACGGCCGCCGACCTCGAGGTCTCCCCCAACCTGTGGGCGGGCGTCGGGCTCGTCCGCGGCGGCGCCGGAACGGCCCTCGTCGGCAGCCACGCCGAGGTCGCCGACCGCATCGCCGAGTACCACGCCCTGGGCATCACCGAGTTCGTGCTCTCCGGGCACCCCCACCTCGAGGAGGCGTACTGGGTCGGGGAGGGCCCGCTGGCCGAGCTCGGCCGCCGGGGGCTGTGGCGTCCCGCCGCGGGCTCCGAGGCCGCCCGTGCGGCGGCCGCCCCGGCCGCGGCGGTGCCGTTCGCGGGGGCCGCCCGGTGAGCGCCACCCTCGAGGCCACGCCCTCGTCGGGCACCCGCCAGGCCCGCACCGTCCTCGCCGCGTCGCTGATCGGCACGACGATCGAGTGGTACGACTTCTTCCTGTTCGCCACCGCGGCCGGGATCGTGTTCCCGAAGCTCTTCTACGGCCAGGGCAACCCCACGGTCGCGACGCTGCTCTCGTTCGCCACCTTCGCGGTCGGGTTCGTCGCCCGGCCGCTCGGCGGGCTGATCTTCGGGCACATCGGTGACCGCGTCGGCCGCCGTCGCACCCTCGTGGTGACCATGGCCCTGACCGGCCTCTCGACCGCGGCCATCGGCGCGCTGCCCACCTACGCGGCGATCGGGGTGGCCGCCCCGGTGCTGCTCGTGCTGCTGCGGGTGCTGCAGGGCGTCGCGATCGGCGGCGAGTGGGGCGGCGCGGTGCTCATGGCCGTCGAGTACGCACCGCCCGGCCGGCGCGGCCTCTACGGCTCCACCCCGCAGATCGGCCTCGGCCTCGGGCTCGCGCTCGGCACCGGCGCGTTCGCACTGCTCGGGGCGGTCATGGACGACGACGCGTTCGCCGCCTACGGCTGGCGGATCGCGTTCCTGGCCAGCGTCGTCCTCGTCGTCATCGGGTTCGTGGTGCGCCTCGCGGTGCTCGAGACGCCCGCCTTCCGACAGATGCAGGCGGCCGCGGAGACCTCCCGGGTGCCCGCCGCCGACGTCGTCCGCGACCCGGTCTCGCGGCGCAACCTCGGCTGGGGTCTGCTCGCCCGCTGGGCCGAGGGGGCCTCGTTCAACACCTGGGGCGTCTTCGTCCTGACCTACACCGTGGCGACGCTCGCCCTGCCGCGCACGCAGGTCCTCGTCGCGGTCACGGTGGCCGCCGTGGTGAGCGCGGCCGTGATGCCGCTGGCGGGCGCGTGGTCGGACCGCATCGGGCGCGGGCGGGTGTTCGCGATCGGGTGCGTCATCCTCGCCGTCGGGGTGTTCCCGGCGTTCGCGCTGCTCGGGACGGGGATCGTGGGGGTCACCGTGGCGCTGGTCGCGATGCTCGGTCTCTCCTACGGGATCACGAGCGGCGCGGAGTCGACGCTGTTCGCCGAGCTCTTCCCGACGCGCACGCGCTACACCGGCATGTCCCTGGTGTTCCAGGGCGGCGGGATCTACGCCTCGGGTCTGACGCCGCTCATCCTCACGTCGCTGCTGGCCCTCGGCGGCGGGACGCCGTGGTTCGCAGCGGGCTACCTGTTCGTCGCGGCGGTCGTCAGCACCGTGGCGGCGCTGAAGGCGCGGCCGCACGGGTCGGCGCGCTAGGAACGCATCACCACCGCACCCGCCGCGGTGCGGACCTCCAGGCCCGAGACCCGGTCGGCCGGGAGGTCGGTCGAGGCGGCGACGCGGACATCCTGGCCGGGTGGCGGGCTCCAGCTCGCGATCTGCTCGAGCCGGCCGTCGACGCCGCGG
>NZ_JBVPVA010000861.1:0-2492 GCF_055612215.1 Actinomycetospora sp.
CCCTGGCCCGGGCCATCACCGCCATCGAGTCGGGGACCCTCGATCCGGCGGTGGCGACCTCTCTGTCGGCTGCGGCGCGGCGCCACGACGTGCCCGTGGTCGGCATCACCGGAACCGGGGGCTCGGGGAAGTCGTCGTTGACCGACGAACTCGTCCTCCGGTTCCGTATGGATCAGGGCGACAAGCTCAGGATCGCGGTCCTGGCCGTCGACCCGACGAAGCGACGCGGTGGCGGGGCCCTGCTGGGTGACCGCATCCGCATGAACGCCATTCACACCCCGCAGGTGTACTTCCGGTCCATGGACACCCGGGGCAGCGGCACCGAGGTGCCCACGTCGGTTGCCGGGGCCATCGACGCCTGTCGTGCCGCCGGATTCGACCTGGTGATCGTCGAGACCCCCGGCATCGGTCAGGGCGACGCGGGCATCGTCGAGTTCGCCGACGTCTCGCTGTACGTGATGACGCCCGAGTTCGGCGCCGCCTCACAGCTCGAGAAGATCGACATGCTCGACTTCGCGGACGTCGTCGCGATCAACAAGTTCGAGCGCCGCGGCGGCGAGGACGCCCGCCGCGACGTCGCCCGCCAGATCCTGCGCAACCGTGACGAGTGGGGCGCCAGCTGGGAGGACATGCCCGTCTACGGGACCTCCGCGGCCACCTTCCACGACGAGGGCGTCACCGCGCTCTACGGCAAGCTCGTCTCGCTGCTGGGCGGCAAGGGTCTGCCGGAGGGCCCCGGGCACCTCGCGATCCCCGACACCAGCGTCTCCACCTTCGCCGGGTCGGCCATCCCCGCCGACCGGGAGCGCTACCTCGCCGACATCGCCGCGACGGTCCGCGGCTACCACGCGCAGACCGAGGAGATGGTCGCCGCCGCCGGACGCCGCGCCGCGCTGCGGCAGGCGACGGAGGCCCTCGGCGACCGCGACGCGGGCGAGCTGCCGGCGGTCCTCGAGGAGGCCGAGCGCGCCCTGCCGCTCGAGGCGGCCGAGCTCCTCGACGGCTGGGAGCAGACCAAGGAGGACTACGCCGGCGACGAGCTCGTCGTGCACGTCCGCGACAAGGAGCTCCGCACCCGGCTCACCCGCGAGACCCTCTCGGGCTCGAAGGTCAACCGGGTCGCGCTGCCGCCCTTCACCTCCGACGCCGAGGTGCTGCGCTTCCTGCGCCGCGAGAACCTCCCCGGGCACTTCCCCTTCACCGCGGGGGTCTTCGCGTTCAAGCGCGAGGGCGAGGACCCGGCCCGCATGTTCGCGGGCGAGGGCGACGCGTTCCGCACCAACCGCCGGTTCCACTACCTCTCCGAGGACTCCGACGCCAAGCGCCTCTCGACGGCCTTCGACTCGGTCACCCTCTACGGCCGCGACCCCGCCACGCCCCCGGACGTCTACGGGAAGGTCGGCACCTCCGGGGTCTCGATCGCCACGCTCGACGACATGAAGGTGCTCTACTCCGGGTTCGACCTCACGTCGCCGACCACGTCGGTGTCGATGACGATCAACGGCCCGGCGCCCACGCTGCTGGCCTTCTTCATGAACACCGCGATCGACCAGGTCGTCGACGCCTTCGTCGAGCGCGAGGGTCGGGAGCCGGACGACGACGAGCGCACCGACCTCGTCGCGCACGCCGTCTCCGAGGTCCGCGGCACGGTGCAGGCCGACATCCTCAAGGAGGACCAGGGGCAGAACACCTGCATCTTCTCCACCGAGTTCTCGCTGCGGATGATGGCCGACATCCAGGAGTGGTTCATCGCGCACGAGGTGCGCAACTTCTACTCGGTCTCGATCTCCGGGTACCACATCGCCGAGGCCGGGGCGAACCCCATCTCGCAGCTCGCGTTCACCCTGTCGAACGGGTTCACCTACGTCGAGTCCTACCTCGCGCGCGGCATGGCGATCGACGACTTCGCGCCGAACCTGTCGTTCTTCTTCTCCAACGGCATGGACGCCGAGTACTCCGTGATCGGCCGCGTCGCGCGGCGCATCTGGGCGGTGGCGATGCGCGAGCGCTACGGCGCGAACGAACGCTCGCAGAAGCTCAAGTACCACGTCCAGACCTCGGGGCGGTCCCTGCACGCGCAGGAGATGCAGTTCAACGACATCCGCACCACGCTGCAGGCGCTGTGCGCGCTCTACGACAACGCGAACTCGCTCCACACCAACGCCTACGACGAGGCCGTCACCACGCCCTCGCAGGAGTCGGTGCGCCGGGCGCTGGCCATCCAGATGATCATCAACAAGGAATGGGGCCTGTCGCTCAACGAGAACCCGCTGCAGGGCTCGTTCGTGATCGACGAGCTCACCGACCTCGTCGAGGAGGCCGTGCTCGTCGAGTTCGACCGGATCGCCGAGCGCGGCGGCGTGCTGGGCGCCATGGAGACCGGCTACCAGCGCGGCAAGATCCAGGACGAGTCGATGCTCTACGAGGGCCGCAAGCACGACGGGACGCTCCCGATCATCGGCGTCAACACGTTCCTGCCGCCGCCCGACGCC
>NZ_JBVPVA010001043.1:0-9372 GCF_055612215.1 Actinomycetospora sp.
GGTGCGCGTCCGCGCCCGTGAGCACTTTCCCGTGTCATAGGGCGGATTAGTGCTCACGAGCGCGCAGCGCACCTATGAGGTGATGTCCTTCCGCCGGAACCACCACACCGCCGTCACGCCGAACGCCGTCGCCCACACCAGCCCCGCGAGCACCCCGCGGGCGACGTCGCCGGCGTCCACGTCGGTGGCGAGCAGGTCCGCCCACGCGAACGCGTAGTGGGTGGGCAGGGCGTCGCGGACCGAGCCGAGCGCGTCGATGGTGTCGAGGATCTGGGAGAGGATCGAGATCAGCACGGCGCCGCCGACCGCCCCCAGCGGCGCGTCGGTGACCACCGAGAGCAGCGTCGAGACCCCGGCGACCCACGCCAGGTTCAGCGCGAGGTAGACGACGACGAGCGCGAGGCGCAGCACCGCCGTGCCGTACGGGATCGTCTCCCCGGTCGGCGCGCTGTAGGGCCCGTCCCCGTAGACCAGGGTCCCCAGCGCGAGCGCCACCAGCGGGAGCACGACGAGCGCCGTGGCCGAGAGCAGGCCGGCGACGATCACCTTCTGGCGCAGCAGCCGCACCCGCGGCACCGGGATCGCGAGCAGGTAGCGCAGCGACGACCACGACGCCTCGCTCGCCACGGTGTCGCCGAAGAACAGCGCCACGACGACCACGAAGAGGAAGCTGGCCGAGGAGAACAGCGCGAACGTCGTGAAGTTCGCTCCGGAGGTCTGCGCCAGGTCGGTCAGCGACACCCCCGCCTGCCCGGAGGAGGAGCTGCCGACCGAGAACGCGATCCACAGCACGAACGGCAGCAGCGCCGCGAGCCCCAGCGTCACCTGCGTGCGCCGACGCCGCAGCTGGCGCAGGAGCTCGACGCGGACCGGCAGCGTCGACCCCGACGACGCGAGCCGCGGCCCCAGCCGGTGGTCCGAGAGCTCGGAGCTCACGAGGGTCCCTCCTCACCGATCAGGGCCAGGAACACGTCCTCGAGCCGGCGCCGCGGCCCGACCCCGACGACGTCGATCCCGGCGTCCACGACGCGGCGCACCACCGCGGCACGCTCGGTCGGCCCGGCGTCGCGGCCCAGGTCGACCACGACGACGTCGTCGCGGTCGCGGTCCGCCTCCGCCGCGTGCTCCCCGGCGGCGACGAGCGCGACGGCCCGGTCCCGCTCGGCGGGCGGGACCGAGATCGCCATCTGTCCGCCCGCGACGAGCTCCGCGACCTCCCCGGTGGCCACCACCTCGCCGCGGTGCATGACGACGACGTGGCTGCACGTCTGCTCTACCTCGGCCAGCAGGTGGCTCGAGACGAGGACCGTACGTCCGCCATCGCTCGCGTACCGCCGCAGGACCTCCCGCATCGCGTGGATCTGGGGTGGGTCCAGGCCGTTCGTGGGCTCGTCGAGCACGAGCAGGTCGGGCAGGCCGAGCATCGCCTGCGCGATCGCGAGCCGCTGGCGCATGCCCTGCGAGTAGGTCTTCACCGTCCGGTCGAGCCCCGTGCCGAGCCCGGCGATCTCGAGCGCCTCGTCCATCCCGGACTCGGCCAGTGGCCGTCCGGTCGCGGCCCAGTAGAGCTCGAGGTTGGCCCGCCCGGACAGGTGCGGCAGGAACCCGGGGCCCTCGACGAACGACCCGAGCCGGCCCAGCACGGGCGAGCCCGGCACCACCCGCACCCCGAACACCCGCAGCTCGCCCGAGGTCGGCCGCACCAGGCCCATGAGCATCCGCAGCGTGGTCGTCTTCCCCGCGCCGTTGGGGCCGAGGAGCCCGAGGACCTGGCCGCGCTCGACCCGGAAGGCCACGTCGCGCACCGCCACGAAACCGTTGCGGTAGGTCTTCGCGAGGTCGGAGACGACGAGCGGGACGTCGACGAGGTCCGCGTCGACGGCGAGGTCGCCGCCGGGCTCGAGGTCCCGACGACGCCGCCGCGCAGCCACCACCCGCCCGACGACGACCGCGACCACGACGCCCGCGAGCAGCAGGCCGACCGCGACGACGGGGCCGAGCGGCACGCTGGTCCCGCCCGTCTCGACGCCCGCGACGCTCGGGACGGACAGCGCGGCGGGCACGGTGCGGTCGAGGTCGATCCGGTAGACCGCCGGGTCGGGCGGGGACGCGAAGCCCTGGTCGGTGGTCGCCAGCGCGACCTCCAGCCGGTGCCCGGCCGCGACGGTGGCGACGACGCCGGGCAGCGTCACGGTCACCGGCACCGCGGCCCCGTCGGGCGGCAGCGCGGGCAGCCGCAGCGGGGCGACCGCGGAGCCGAGCAGCGTGCGGGTCGGGGCGGCGCCGTTCGCGCCCGGGGCCACGTCGTAGACCTTCCCGAAGAGCACCGGGCCGGTCGTGGGGCTCGTGATGCCGGGCCTCGCCGCGGTCGGCGGCGCGGCGACGGTCACGCGGACCTGCGGCGACCCGGACAGCACGGTGCGCCCGGGCAACGGGTCGGTGGAGAAGGTGGCCGCCTGGCCCGGGAGGTCGGACGCGAGCCGGCCGAGGATCGAGGACGCCCCGCCAGAGCTCCCGGAGCCGCCGCCGGAGGAGGAGCCCGGACCGCCCGACGACCCGCCGGCCGCGCCCCCGGCGAGCGCCGTGAGGCCGGGCACGCTCGAGATCGAGCCCGGGACCCCGCCGGCGGGGGAGACGACGGTCTGCGCGGCGCCCGAGAGCCCCAGCGCCGTCCGCGGCGCGGGCGGGGACCCCGACAGGCCCGGGTAGCCGGGCGCGGTCATCGTCCGCTGGGTGGGGATGGCGCGGCTGCGCACCCCGGAGGGCAGGACGTAGGTGAACGTGGTCGGCGGCGCGGACCCGGCGCCCTGCAGGTAGTGGTCGAGCCACCCCTCGACGCGCGCGTTCGTGCCGTCGTCGGGGGACCCGCCGTCGTGGCCGCCGTTGAACCACGCGACGGCGACGGTGCCGCCCCCGGCCGCGATCTGGCGGGCGGTGGCGTCGGCCTGGTCCAGCCCGAAGAGGGTGTCGTTCTCGCCCTGGACGAGCAGCGTGGGCGCCGTGATCCGGCCGGCCACCGAGGCGGGGGAGGCGGCGGCGAGGTACGCGGCGAGCGTTGGCGGCTCGCGCCCGGTCCGCACCGCCTCGACGTAGCCCGCGCAGACCTCGGGGAGGAACCGGCCGCACACGTCGGGACCCGGTCCGGAGGCGGCCCGCGACGAGCCCGACCCGATGCCGAAGAACAGCGACGCCCAGGACCGCTTGAACACCCCGTCCGACCCGCCCGCCCCGGGAGCGGGCGTGGCCGCGGCCGGTGGTGACGCCGCGCCGTCGTCGGGGAAGAGGGCCTGGCCGAGGTCGTTCCAGGTGATCAGCGGGACGGCGGCGTCGACGCGGCGGTCGTAGCCGGCGAGCAGCAGCGCGAGCGCCCCGCCGTAGGAGCCGCCCATGACCCCGACGCGCGGGTCCCCGGGTCCGTCGAGGCGCACCTCGGGCCGCGCGGCGAGCCAGTCGACGAGCTGGGAGGCGTCGGCGACCTCGTAGTCGGGGGCGTCGAGCGCGATCTGCCCGGTGCTCGCGCCGAAGCCGCGCGCCGACCAGGCGAGCACGACGTAGCCGCGGGCGGCCAGCGAGCGCGCCTCGCCCGCGACGGCCTCCTTGGTCTGCCCGAAGCCGTGGGCCAGCATCACCGCGGGCGCCGGGGTGCGGGCCGGCAGGTAGAGCGTGGCGTCGAGCGACTGCGGCTGGGTGCGCCCCGGCCCGTCGTGGACCTCGATGCGCAGCGCCTGCTCCCGGGGGGCGCCCGCGTCCTGCGCGAGCGCGGCCGGCGCCACCGGCGTCCCGAGCGCCAGCAGGAGCGCCACGAGCGCGGGCACGACGACGGCCGCGATCCGACGAGGGCGCTCCACCTCGCAGACCCTAGGTGGGGACGGTGTGCTCGGCGTGCGGAGCGGCGCGTGGCCACCCTGCGCGTGGGATGTGACACCCGGAGTGAACCCGGCCGTCCGTCGTGGGATAGTTCCGATCAGGAGGGGAGTATCCCCAGACGGCCTGCGCGCGCCTCGTCAGCACGACAGCGGAAAGATGTCCGGGGCGCACGACGCCGCGGCCCGAGCCCGGGCCGCCGGCGCCGGGAGAGACCTCCGGTGTGGATCACGACCACCCACCGGAGGAGAAGTGCGCCCCGTGCCCGTCGCAGCGCCCCCCGTGCCCGTCCTGCCCGGCCCGCCCCTCGGCGACGAGCCGTTCTGGATCTGGGCGGTGACCCTCGTCGGCCTGCTCGCGGTGTTCGCGCTCGACCTGTGGGCCGGGCGCCGGGCGCACGAGATCACCATGCGCGAGGCCGGGCGCGGCGTGGCGATCTACGTCGGCCTCGCGGTGCTGTTCGCGGCGGCCCTGCTGGTGTTCGGCGGCCGGCACGACGCGACCGCCTTCATCGCGGGCTACGTCACCGAGTACTCGCTCTCGGTGGACAACCTCTTCGTCTTCCTGCTGATCATGACGACGTTCGCGGTGCCGCGGGCGTTCCAGCACCGCGTGCTGCTCGTCGGGATCCTCATCGCGCTCGTGATGCGCGGCGGGTTCATCGTGGCCGGCGCGGCGGTGCTCTCCGAGTTCTCGTGGGTGTTCTACCTCTTCGGCGCCTTCCTGCTGCTGACCGCGGTGAAGGTGGTGCGCGGCGAGGACGAGGACGCTCCGTACCGGGAGAACCTCCTGGTCGGCGGGGTGCGGCGGGTCCTCCCGGTCACGGAGGACTACGACGACGGCAAGCTGACGGTCGTCCGGGCCGGGCGGCGGATGGTCACGCCGATGCTCATGGTGATGATCGCGATCGGGCTGACGGACCTGCTCTTCGCCCTCGACTCCATCCCCGCGATCTTCGGGCTCACCAAGGACGCGTACATCGTCTTCACCGCTAACGCCTTCGCCCTGCTCGGGCTGCGCCAGCTGTACTTCCTGCTCGACGGGCTGCTCTCGCGGCTGGTCTACCTGCAGTACGGGCTGGGGCTCATCCTCGGCTTCATCGGGATGAAGCTGGTGCTCGAGGCGCTGCACACCAACACGCTGCCGTTCGTCAACGGCGGCCACCCGGTGCCGGTCCCGCTCATCGGCATCGAGGTCTCGCTCGGGTTCATCGTCGGTGTGCTCGCCGTCACCACGATCGCGAGCCTGCTGCGTACGCGGCTGCGTCGGGGCGCCACGCTCTGAGCGCTCACGGCGCCCCCGCGCCCGCGCTGGCACTCTCGACGGGGACGACCCGGCGCGGACCGGGTCGCGGGGCACGGACGGAGCGCGGTGGCAGCAGTTCTCGACCGGCGACGGGACGACGGGGCCGGACCGGCCTCGCCGGGCGGCGCCCGTGGCGGCCGCCCGCCGATCGCGGCCGTGCGGTACCGGCGGTGGGCGGTCGTCGTCGGGGTGCTGGCGCTGCTCGTCGCGGTCCCGGCGGTCGTCTCCGCCTGGCCGGTCGACCCCGACCCCGCCCTGACCCCCGCTGCGCTCCGGGACCGCGTCACCGCCTCCGGCGACGTCCCGTGGACCGGCTACGCGGAGGCCTCCGGTGGGCTCAACCTGCCCGAGGTCGCCCAGTTCTCCGACGTCACGACGCTGCTGACGGGCACGTCGCGCCTGCGGGTCTGGTACGCCGCCCCGGACTCGGGCCGGGTCGACCAGCTCTACCCGACCGGCGAGCGCAGCCGCTACACCACGCCGACCGGCCAGGCCGTCTGGGACTACGGCGCCCAGCTGCTGACGCTGGTGCGGCGTGACCCGACCGTGCGCCTGCCGCGCGCCGACGACCTGCCGCCCCCGCAGCTGGCCCGCCGGCTGCTCTCCGGGACCTCCCCGGACGACCCGGTGGTCGCGCTGCCCGCGCGCCGGCTCGCCGGGGTGGACGCCGCCGGGTTCCGCGTGACCGTCTCCGACCCCCGCACCACCGTCGGCGCCCTCGACGTGTGGGCCGACCCCGCGAGCGGATTGCCCGTGGCCGTGGAGGTGCGCACGAAGGACGACGCCGGGCGGCTCGCCGCCGGACCAGTGGTCGTGAGCACGATGCTGGAGCTGGACGAGGCGGCCCCCGACCCGGCCGTCCTCGTCCCGCAGGCGGGGCCGGGCGCGGGCACCACGCGCAGCCCGACCTCCGACCTCTTCGGCATCCTGGGCCGCGGGAACCCGGCCGCGGTGCCGGCCCGCGTCGACGGCACCGCGCGGGAGCGCCCGCAGCGCGGGTTCGCCGCGATCGGGCAGTACGGCACGTCGCTGTCCCAGCTGGTCGTGGTGCCGCTGCCCCCGGACGTCGCGACGTCGCTGCTCTCCAACATCTCCCGCGCCGGCTCCGCGGCCCGCACGCTGCCCGTGGACCCCCCGGGCGCGGCCCGCGGCCAGACCGGGAGCGCGCAGGGCGGGGCGCTGTCCTCGCCGCTGCTGCAGCTGGCCGTGGTGCGCGTCGGCGACCGCGCCTGGGCGATCGGCGGGCTGGTCCCCGACGCGGTCCTCGACCGCGCCGTCGCCGACGTCGCCGGGAGCGTCTCGTGAGCACCGACCGCGACGAGGCGACCTCGGCCGCCACCCGCACGAACGGGACGCCCGACGGCGGGCTGCCCGCGCAGCGCGGGCCGGGGCGCCGCGCCCCGGCGAGCCCGCTCGGAGCCCCCGCCGTCGACGCCCCGCTGGTCATCGAGACCCACGGGCTGACCAAGCGCTACGGCCCGCACACCGCCGTCGACCGCGTCGACCTGCACGTCGAGCGCGGCGACCGCTACGGCTTCCTCGGCCCCAACGGCTCGGGCAAGACGACGCTGGTGCGGATGCTGCTCGGGCTGGTCTACGCCACGCGCGGGACGATCCGGGTGCTGGGCCGGGAGGTCCCGCAGCAGGTGCACGAGGTGCTGCCGCACATCGGCGCGATGGTCGAGGGTCCGGCCGCCTACGGCCACCTCTCCGGGCGGGCGAACCTCGACCTGCTCGACGCGTCCGGCCCCGGCGGCCGCTCCGGGCGGCGACGGCGGGTCGGCGAGGCCCTGGAGCGGGTCGGGCTCGCCGGGATCGACCGCCGCCCGGTGCGCACCTACTCGCTCGGGATGCGCCAGCGGCTCGGGCTCGCGGGCGCGCTGCTCACCACCCCCGACCTGCTGATCCTCGACGAGCCGACCAACGGCCTCGACCCCCACGGCATCCGCGAGATCCGCGAGCTGCTGGTCGAGCTGAACGAGGAGGGCACCACGGTGTTCCTCTCCAGCCACCTGCTCACCGAGATCGAGGCGCTGTGCACCCGCGTCGGCATCGTGGACCACGGCCGGCTGGTGCTCGAGAAGCCGCTCGACGAGGTCCGCCGCGCCACCGGGCGGATCGTCGTCACCACGCCCGACGTCGAGCGCGCGCTGGCCGTGCTCGGGCGGGCCGTGGCGTCGCGCACCGCCGAGGGCGGGCTCGTCGTCGTCCCCGCGGACGGCGACGGGGCGCAGGGGCTGGCCCGCCACCTCGTCACCCACGACGTGCGCCTCGACGCCCTGGAGCCCGAGCGGGTGAGCCTGGAGGACGTCGTCGTCGAGCTGACCGGGCCGGGGAACGACAGTGCGACGGCGACGGACCGCGGGGGCCGGCGGTGATCGGCGTCGAGCTCCGCAAGCTCTTCCGGCGCCCCCGGACCTGGGTGACGATCGGGCTGCTCTGCCTGCTGCCCGCCGTCGTCGCGGGGTTCCTGGCCTCGACCCGCATCGCGCCGCCGGCCGGGCAGGGGGCGGCGTTCCTGTCCGCGGTGCTGCAGTCCGGGTCGCTGTACCCGGCGGCGGCGCTCGCGCTGGTACTGCCGATCTTCCTGCCGGTGGCCGTGGCGGTCGTCGCGGGCGACGCGGTGGCGGGGGAGTCTGCGGTCGGGACGCTGCGCTACCTGCTCGTCCGCCCGGTCCGGCGCACGGCGCTGCTCGGGGCGAAGCTCGTCTCGGTGATCGCGTTCGTGGTGGTGACCGTCGCCGCGGTGGCGGGCACCTCCTACGTCGTCGGGGTGACGCTGTTCGGGGCGGGCGACCCGGTCGCGGTCGTCAACGCGATCCCGCAGATCGGCGGGTCGAGCGGGGGCTCGTCGGACGCGGGGTCCGCGGGGTCCTCGGGCGGGACGGCCAACGGTCCCGCGGCGGCCGCGCCGGCCGCTCCCGGCGCCTCGCCTCCCGCGTCGGGCACGCCCGGCACCGGGTCCTCGACGGCGCTGGACCCCACCGAGGCGCGCGACCGCGCCGAGGACTCGGTCTCCTCGCTGTCGGGCGACCCGCTCTCGCCCGCCGACCTCGCGCTGCGCCTGCTCGGGGCGATGGGCTACATCACCATCTCGATGCTCGGTGTCGGGGCGATCGCGCTGTTCCTGTCCACGGTGACGACGTCCTCGCTGGGCGCGACCCTCGGGGCCCTGGCCGCGCTGATCACCTCGCAGGTCCTCGTCACCCTCGACGCCGCCGCCTCGGTGACCCCGTACCTGCCGACCCGCTACTGGTTGGCCTGGATCGACTTCTTCCGCGACCCGATCTTCCTGCGCGACATCCGCTCCGGCGTGCTCGTCCAGCTCGCGTACGTCCTGGTGCTCATGGTCGCGGCGTGGGCGAACTTCACGACGAAGGACGTGGCTCAGTAGGTGCGCTTCGCGCTCGTGAGCACTTGTCCGTGTCATAGGGCGGAAAAGTGCTCACGAGCCGGAGGCACCTAGGGTTGCGTCTCATGCCCGTCGCCCAGTCCGGAGTGCTCGCCCTCGGCACGTCCTCGCACGCCTACCTCGAGTTCGACCGGCTGCCCGGGACGTCGGACGCCGCCCTGGCCGCCGGGCTCGCGGAGCTCGTCGCCACCGTGAAGACGACCGGCGCGACCGGTCTGGTGGCGGGCCTGCGCCCCGAGCTGTGGGGGGCCGTCGCGCCGGACGGGGCCCCGGACGTGCACGGCTACGACGAGGCCGTGGTCGGCCCGGACGGGTTCACCATGCCGGCCACCCAGCACGACCTCGTGCTCTGGGTGACCGGCGGCGGCCGGTCCGTCGTCTTCGACGCCACCACCCACGCGGTGTCCGCGCTCGGCGGGGTCGCCACCCTCGCCGACGAGACCGTGGCCTGGTCCCACCACCACGACCGGGACCTCACCGGCTTCGAGGACGGCACCGAGAACCCGGCGTCCGGCGAGGCCGTCGGGGTCGTCTCCGTGCCCGACGGTCGGCCGGGCGCCGGCGGATCGGTCCTGCTCCTACAGAAGTGGGTGCACGACAGCGATCAGTGGTACGCCCTGGACCGGGAGACGCAGGAGAACGTCATCGGGCGGACGAAGCCCGACAGCGTCGAGCTGGACCCGAAGCCCGACGACGCCCACGCGGCCCGCACGGACCAGGACACCTACGGCCACATCTTCCGGCGGAACACCGCGTGGGGGGAGACGGCCTGGCACGGCACGATGTTCGTC
>NZ_JBVPVA010001067.1:0-6869 GCF_055612215.1 Actinomycetospora sp.
CCGCGCGCTCGACGGCACGATCGACGTGCTCGAGGAGCTCGTGGAGGACCTCGACCCGACGCTGCGCCAGGGCCCGGTCGAGGCGCGGGTCGGCATCGTCGTCGCGGCCCGGTCCGCGGAGCGCCGCGACGCGGTGGCCTCAATGCTCGCCCAGCCGGAGTGGACGAGCCTGCTCGCGCACGCCGACCAGCTCGTGCTCACCGCACCGATCGCGGGCGGCAAGCCGAAGCACGCCACCCGCGTCCTCGCCCGGGCCCTCGCCGACGCGGACGCCGCGGCCCGCGAGGCCGCCGACGCGGCGATCGCCGAGGCGGCCACCGACCGGGCGAGCGAGCCGCGCCTCGGGCCGGTCGCGACGGCGGCGCACACGGTGGCGACGACCGCGCAGGTCACCCGGGGTGCGCTGGGCAAGCAGGCCCGCAAGCTCGCCGACGCCGCGGACGCGCTCGCCGCCGCCCTCGAGGAGCGACGCCGCAGCGAGGCGGTGGCGCACTGGCTGGTGGACCTGGCCGACCTCGCGCACCGCGCCGGGGAGCCGAGCTTCACCTACGGCGTGCTGCACGCCGAGGCCCGCGCCCGCCGCACGGCCGCCGACGAGGCGCTCGCCGCGGCGGTCACCGCCTACACCAAGCCCAAGCTGCACAAGTGGTTGGCGGACGCTGGTTAGCCGAAGCGCACCGGGCTCACCGCAGGGGGTGGCGCGGGACCGAGCGGAGATTCGCCCGGGCCAGCGTCACCATCTTCCCGACGCCGCCGGCGAGCACCGTCCGCATGCCCGCGAGGGCGAAGCCGCGGACCTGTTCGGCGGTGATGTGCGGCGGGATGGAGAGCGCGTCGGGGTCGGTGCGCACGTCGATCAGGGACGGGCCGCGGTGCGCGAAGGCCTCGCGCAGCGCAGTACGTACGTCGCCCGGGTCCTCGACGGTGACCACGTGCAGCCCGGCCGCCCGCGCGATGCCGCCGAGGTCGGCGGGGCCGTGGTCGGTCTGGAAGGAGGGGTAGCCCGCCACCATCATCTCGAGGCGGATCATCCCGAGCGCGCCGTTGTTGAACGCGACCACGGTGAGGTCCAGCCCGTGCTCGGCGGCGGTGAGCAGCTCGCCCAGCAGCATGGTCAGCCCCCCGTCGCCGGACATCGACACCACCTGCCGGCCGGGGAAGGCGGTGGCGGCGCCGATGGCGTGGGGGAGCGCGTTCGCCATCGTCCCGTGGCGGAACGAGCCGAGGATGCGACGACGTCCGGTCGGGCTGAGGTAGCGCGCGGCCCAGACGTTGCACATGCCGGTGTCGACGGTGACGACGGCGTCGTCGGCGAGCTCGTCGTCGAGCAGGGACGCGACGTACTCGGGGTGCACCGGCCGGTGGTGCTCCACCTTCGCGGTGTAGGCGTCCACCACGTGCTCGAGGGCGTCGGCGTGGTGGCGCAGCATCCGGTCGAGGAAGGTGCGGTCGGTCTTCTCGGCGATCAGTGGCAGCAGCATCCGCAGGGTCTCGCCCACGTCGCCCTCCACGCCGAGCTCGAGGAGGGTCCGGCGCCCGAGGTGCCGGCCGTCGCGGTCGACCTGCACGGTGCGGGCCTGCGGCAGGAAGCCGTCGTAGGGGAAGTCGGTGCCGAGCAGGACGAGCAGGTCGGCCTCGTGGGAGGCCTCGTAGCAGGCGCCGTACCCGAGCAGCCCGCTCATCCCGACGTCGTGGGGGTTGTCGTACTGGATCCACTCCTTGCCCCCGAGTGAGTGCCCGACCGGCGCCTTCACCTTCTCGGCGAGCTCGAGCACCTCGGCCCGCGCGTCGCGGGCACCAGCCCCGACGAACAGCGTCACCGTGCCGGCGCGGTCGATGTGCTCGGCGAGGGCCTCGACGCGCTCACGGGCCGGGACGACCACGGACGACGGGGCGACGAGGTCGCCGGTGCCGGTCGGGTGGGCCGCCGGCTCGGCGGAGACGTCGCCGGGCAGGACCATCACCGCGACCCCGCCGTCGGCCAGCGCGGTCTGGATCGCGATCCGCTGCAGGCGCGGCAGCTGGGCGGCCGCCGAGATGAGCTCGACCCAGGACGAGCACTCGGCGAACAACGCCGTCGGGTGGGTCTCCTGGAAGTAGGTGGTGCCGATCTGGGTCGACGGGATGTGCGAGGCGATCGCCAGGACCGACGCGCCGGAGCGGTGCGCGTCGTAGAGCCCGTTGACGAGGTGGGTGTTGCCGGGTCCGCAGCTGCCCGCGCACACCGCGAGCTGACCGGTCAGCTGGGCCTCGGCGGAGGCGGCCAGCGCGGCGGCCTCCTCGTTGTGGACGTGGATCCAGTCGATCCCGCCCTGCTGCGACCCGCCCGAGCGCCGGACGGCGTCGACGATCGGGTTGAGGCTGTCCCCGACCAGCCCGTAGATCCGGCGGACCCCGGCCTGGAGGAGGACCTCGATCAGCTGGTCGGCCACGGTCGTCGTCATCGGTCTCCCCGCGCTGCGCTCTCGTGGTGGACGTCGGTGCTGCCCGTCACGCTGCCACGGGTGGTCAGACGACGGGGGCCGTGGGCACCCCGGGTCGACCGCCACCGTGAGGAGTCCGCCCGTGCACGCCCTGTCCCGCCCCCTCGTCGTCGGGGTCACCGGCATCGCCGGCCACGCCCTCGCTGAACGCCTCGCCGTGCGCGGCGGCCACCTGCTCGGGCTCTCACGGCGGGGGACGTCCCCGGTGGGTGAGGTCGAGGCGCTGCACGCCGACCTGACCGACCCCGCCGCCCTGCAGGAGGCGCTGGCGGGCACCCGCCCGTCGTCGGTCTTCCTCACCGCGTGGGCCCGCCAGGAGAGCGAGGAGGAGAACATCCGGGTCAACGGCGGGATGGTGCGCGACGTGCTCGAGGCCGCCTGCGCGGAGGGCACCGTCGAACACGTGGCCCTGATGACCGGGCTCAAGCACTACCTCGGCCCGTTCGAGGCCTACGGGCAGGGGACGCTGCCCGAGACGCCGTTCGTCGAGACCGAACCGCGCCTCGACGCCCCGAACTTCTACTACGCCCAGGAGGACGAGCTCTTCGCTGCCGCGGCGCGCCACCGGTTCACCTGGAGCGTGCACCGCGCGCACACCGTCGTCGGCTACGCGGTCGGCAACGCGATGAACATCGCCTCGTCGCTGGCGGTCTACGCCGCGCTGTGCCGCGAGACCGGCCGGAGGTTCACCTTCCCCGGCTCGCGCCAGCAGTGGGACGGCCTGACCGACATGAGCGACGCGGGGCAGGTCGCCGACCACATGATCTGGGCCACCGAGTCCCCGGCGGCGCACGACCAGGCCCTCAACGTCGTCGACGGGGACGTCTTCCGCTGGCGCTGGATGTGGCCGCGGCTGGCCGAACTGCTGCACGTCGAGCCCGAGGGCTTCGACGACAAGCCGCGCCCCCTCGAGGAGCAGACCGCCGGGATGGCGGACGTCTGGGCGACCATCGCCGAGCGCGAGGGGCTGCGGGAGAGCCGGCTCGACCACGTCGCCTCGTTCTGGCACACCGACGGCGACCTCGGCCGCGACATCGAGTGCCTCACCGACATGAGCCGGTCACGCCTGGCCGGGTTCACCGGCTACGTCCGGACCCTCGACGCGTTCGCGCGGGTCTTCGACCGGCTGGCGGCCGACCGGGTCGTGCCGCACCCGGGCTGAGCGCGGCGATCACATCCGCGGCGTGCGGGCCGAGCGCGACTCCACCGATGACCACAGTGCGGTCGCTCGGCAATCGATCATGCCGAGGGCACCACACGTTGCTGGTGCCCTCGGCATGATCAACTGCCTACTGCGCGATGAGCACGCCGCGACCCGGCGCACGCGCCTCGATCATCGGCGCGGCGTGGAGCCGCCGGGTGGACGGGGCCGCAGGAGCGTCGCGGCCAGTACGAACCCGATCGTCGCCGCGATCTCGTGCCCCACGGTGGTGAAGTCGGGGAGCGGGCCGGTCCACTCGGCGTCGAGCAGCGGCCAGCCGTACACGAACACCACCCACGGCACCCGCGCCCACCCCGGCAGGGCCACGACGACGGCGGCCAGCGCGGCCTGCGCGCCGTAGCTGATCCCGACGTCGACCGTCGACCGGATGTCCTCGGGGTACCGGCCCGCCCGGACGGCCGCGAGGATCACCGGCAACGTCAGCAGCGTGCCGCCCACGTGGCCGCCGAGGAACACCGCGGCGGCACGCGCCGGCCCGCGTCGGGCCTCCACCCACCACAGCGCGCCCCCGATCCCGAGCCACAGCGTGATCAGGGTGCCGGCGTCGAGCAGCGGCCCGTTGACGATCAGGGCGCTCGCGACGAGCGCCCCCAGCGGATGGGTCTCGAGGTTCACGACGTTCGTGCTGGCCCACGCGACGAAGGCCGACGGGTCCACCAGGCCCATCCACGCGTGCACGGCCAGCAGCACCACCAGGTAGCCGACCGTCCAGCGGCCGGCGACGCCGTACCGCACGACCGCCGCGCCCACCCGACGGGCTCCTCCGATCACCCCGTCAGCGTGACCGACGGCGCCGGGCGACGGGCGGCCGGGCGCGCCGGCGACCACGGGGTGCGGCCCCACGGCTTGGCCACCGAGGCCCACGTCATGAGCAGGAACGCCGCGAGGTTCGCGAGCGGGCCGACGGCGAGCTCGACCGCGAACGGGCGAGGTGCGAGCCCGGCGACGATGCTCTCCTCGACCCACGCGCCCACGAAGAACGTGCTGAAGAGGATCACGACGACCGTGAGCGCCAGCTTCACCAGGACCCACCAGTACCGGGCCAGGCCCCAGGGCGTGACGAGCGAGAGGGCGATCCCGGAGACCAGTGCGGCGAACGCGCCCGGGATGACGAGCCAGGTGTCGACGGTCTGCACCAGCAGGTAGCAGACGCGCCAGACCTGCGGATCGCCGGTGACGGCCGCGGTCGTCGTCAGCACGACGTTGGCGGCGCCGGCCCCCATCCAGCCCGTCGACACCACCACGTGGACGAACACGAGCAGCTGGCGGACGCGCTTGCCGACGAGGCTGCGGGAGGGCACACCCCGGGAAACCCGGGTATCAGGGTCCTGAAACCTCGTCGCTCACGGCCGCGGTCAGCCGGGCGAGGAGCGCGGTGAGCGTGGCCAGCTCGTCCGCGTCGAGGCCGAGGGCGTCGGGCCGGTCGGCGTCCTCCACCAGCACCGTGGCGCGGGCGAGGGCCGCCCGCCCGGACTCGGTGAGGTGCACCGGGGTCGGCCGGCCCCGCCGCGGCCCGGCCTCCCGCACGACGTGACCGGACGACTCGAGGCCGGGCAGCAGCTCGCCCATGCTCTGGGGGCTCATCAGGCAGCGCCGGGCGAGCGCGGACTGGGTGAGTCCCGGCTCGTTGTCGAGCTGCACGAGGACCCCGAACTGGGTGGGGGTGAGGCCGACCGGCGCGAGGGTGGCGCCCAGTCGGGGGGCGACGAGCAGCGAGGCGCGGATGACCGACCAGCTCGGGAGGGCGGCGATCCGCGCGTCGGTCCACAACGGCTCGGGCACACGCGCACGATAGGACCGCGCCGCTCACCTCAGCCGAGGGTGGTCCGCAGCCGGTAGGTGCGGGTGACCTCCTGGGGACTGTCGTTGTCGTCGCTGACCAGCAGCAGCTCGAGAGCACCGTCCGGGGCGCGCCCGGTGATCGTCATGCCCTCGACGTTGTCCAGCAGCGGGTTGCGCTGGGGCTGCCGCGCGGTGGCGCCGAGGGACGGGCACGCGCCGAGGTCGGCCAGCAGGGTGGTCCGCACCGGGGTGCCGGCGGTGGCTGGGGTCAGTGCGGCGACGGTCGCGACGTCGGTGGCACCGGCGGGGTCGAGCAGGACGAGGTGGACCGTGTTGCCCGTCGCCTTCTCGTAGCCGCGTTCGAGGGCGAGCAGCCGGCCGTCGCCGGTGGGGGTGAGCTCGGAGACGCCGAGGCCGGCGGGCAGCGGCAGCGCGTACTGCGGGCCCGGGACGAACGCCGACGACGACGGACCGGGGCGGGTCCACGTGACGAGGCGGGTGAGGCCCGGGTCGTCGCCGCGCAGCGGTTCCTCGAGCGACGCGGTCAGGATGTGGCCGTCGGGGGACAGGGTGAGTCCCTCGAGGGTCGTGTTGGGCTTCCCGCGGTCCACGACGTCGGGCGGGACCGGCAGCGCGCCGCGCAGCCGCCCGTCGACGTCGACGCGCAGGATCTGCGGGCCGGTCTCGTCGCCGATCAGCAGGGTGCCGTCGCGGTCGACGACCAGCGACTCCGAGTCCAGCGGCTTCCCGGCGGGGTCGGCGAGCGCCACGGCGTCGAGGGGGCGGTCGGCGGCCGCGTCGAGGGCGAAGAGCACCGAGCGGTCGGAGAGCGCGAGGACCCGGCCGTCGGGGAGGGCGGCGAGTGCCGAGAGGTTCCCGACGACCTGCGGGGTGGGGGTCCGGCCGGCGAAGCGCTGTCCCTCGAGGGCGTCGGACCACCCGGTGATCGCGGTGCTCGGCGAGCACGGCTGCGGGGTCGGGGCGGTGGCCGAGGCGGGCAGGGGCGTCGACGCGCACCCGGAGAGCGCGAGGAACAGGACGGTCGTCAGGACGGCGCGGCGCACGCCGCGGATGGTGCCCGGAGCGGATGGCCGACCGGTGAACGGACCGCGCGGGTGGGTAGCCCGGGCAACGACACGGACGACGACGAAGGAGACCAGCGGTGACCCTGACGGTGGCGGTGCTCGGGACCGGGCTGATGGGCTCGGGGATGGCGCGCAGCCTGCTGCGCGCCGGGCACCAGGTCCGGGCGTGGAACCGGAGCCGGGACAAGGCGGAGCCGCTCGCCGGGGACGGCGCGATCGTCGTCGACTCCGCCGCGGACGCGGTGAAGGACGCCGACGCGGTCCTGACGATGCTCTTCGACGCCGACGCGGTCGCCG
>NZ_JBVPVA010001084.1:0-3756 GCF_055612215.1 Actinomycetospora sp.
CGGCACCGGTACGAGATCCGTGTCGACGGAGAGACGGCGGGCTACGCCGAGTACCACCGACGCTCGGGCGGCTCGACGATCTCGTTCACCCACACCGTCGTCGACGACGCCCACGCCGGCCAGGGCCTCGCGGGCCGGCTGGCCCGCGCCGCGCTCGACGACGCCCGCTCCCAGGGGCTCGCGGTCCTGCCGTTCTGCCCGTTCATCCGAGGCTGGATCGCCAAGCACCCGGACTACGTGGACCTCGTGCCGGCGGACCGTCGCGGCGAGTTCGAGCTCTGAGGGACTCGTTCCCGGCCCGGCCACCTGACGGGGACCACACGTCCGAGGTAGTTTCTCGTGCTCACGACACGGGAGTCGGACGACGCGGGAGGCCGAACACATGGCGACCGATGCGGGCGCACCCACGACCGGCGGCGCGAGCGTGGTCCTCGAGAGCCTGCCGATCTCCCGATGGCACAAGCTCATCGTCGTCCTCGTCGGGATCGGGTCGTTCTTCGACCTCTACGAGGTGTTCCTCGGCGGCGTGCTGGCCCCGATCCTGACCAAGGAGTTCGGCCTCGGCTCGGTCGGGAAGGCCGCGGTCGTCGGGAGCGGCTTCCTGGGCATGTTCGTCGGCGCGAACGTGCTCTCGATCCTCGCCGACCGGCTCGGCCGCCGTCGGGTGTTCCTGCTCAACCTGCTCACGTACTCGCTGTTCAGCCTGCTCTGCGCGTTCTCGCCGAACATCGAGGTGTTCCTCGTCCTGCGGTTCTTCGCCGGCATCGGGCTGGGCTGCGAGCTGGTGCTCGTCGACACCTACCTCGCCGAGTTCCTCCCCGCCGGGGTCCGCGGCCGCTACATCGCCTGGGCCTACACGGTGGGCTTCCTCGGCGTGCCGGTGGCCGCGCTGCTCGGCGGGAAGCTGGTCGCCGCGCGGGAGATCGCGGGGATCGACGGCTGGCGGTGGCTGCTGGTGTTCGGCGCGCTGGGCGCCCTGTTCGTCCTCTGGATGCGCCGCGTCCTGCCGGAGTCACCGCGCTGGCTGGAGTCCCGCGGACGGCGCGACGAGGCCGAACGGGTCGTCCGCGACATCGCCGCGAAGGCCGGGGCGCCGGAGGCCGCGGACGTCATCCCGGAGCGGGTCCCGCCCGCCCTGCGCGCGGCCGAGCCACGGGCGCGGACGACCTCGGAGGTCCTCAAGATCGCCTTCACCGGCGTCTACCGGCGCCGGACGGTCATGCTGTTCATCTTCCAGATCCTGCAGACGGTGGCCTACTACGGCTTCGGCACACTGGCGCCAACCGTGCTGGTGGCCAAGGGCTTCACGATCACCGACTCGCTGGGCTACGCCGCGCTCAGCTTCGCGGGCTACCCGATCGGCTCGCTGCTCTCGGTGCCGCTCGTGGAGCGGTTCGAACGGAAGTACCTGATCATCATCGCGGCCCTGCTGATCGCCGGGTTCGGCATCGTGTTCGCCGCCGCGGCCACGCCGTGGATCATCGTCCTCGCGGGGTTCCTGCTGACGACGTCGAGCAACGTCTTCTCGAACGCCTTCCACATCTACCAGGCGGAGATCTTCCCGACGGCCATCCGCTCGACGGCCAGCGGAACCGCGTACTCGCTGTCGCGGGCGACGTCGGCCGTCCTTCCCTTCATCGCCGTGCCGCTGCTCGCGACGGCCGGGCCGGTCGCGGTGTTCGGCGGGTCCGCCGTGCTCGTCGTGCTGCTCTGCCTCGACGTCGGGATCCTGGGCCCGCTGTCCACCGGACGGGCCCTCGAGGAGGTGGCGCTGGCCGACCGGTAGAACAATCCGCCGCGTGAGCTCCGACGCGATCCCCGCTCCTCCCGCCTGGCGCCGCCCGACCGCGGGCGAGCCCCGGTGGCCGGTCGCACTCGCGATCCTCGCGGCCGCCGGGCTGCAGCTCACGCTGCCCGACACGGTGGTCCTCGGATCGCGGTGGCTGATGCCGGTGCTCGAGATCGCGGTGCTGGCGGTCCTCGTCGTCGCCAACCCCGGCCGCTTCGAGCGCGAGCGGACCTGGCGCCGCACCACGAGCCTCGTGCTGACCACGCTCATCAGCGTCGCGAACGGCGCCGCGGTCGTCCGCCTGATCGACCACCTGGTCGCGGGCGGGGCCGACGACGCCGGGGCCCTGCTCGCGACGGGGGCCGCGATCTGGGCGACCAACGTCATCGGCTTCGCCCTCTGGTACTGGCAGTTCGACCGCGGCGGTCCGTCGGCGCGGGCCCACGGCGACCGCGAGGTCCCCGACTTCGCCTTCCCCCAGATCCAGAGCCCGGACCTCGACCGGGACTGGGAGCCGACCTTCGTCGACTACCTCTACGTGTCCTTCACCAACTCCACCGCGTTCAGCCCCACCGACACCATGCCGCTCTCGCGCTGGGCGAAGCTGACGATGCTCGTGCAGTCCGCGGTGTCGCTCGCGACGGTCGCCCTCGTCGTCGCGCGGGCCGTGAACGTGCTGCGCTGAGCGCCCGTCAGTTGACGCAGGGCACCGTCGGGGCGGCCGTCCCGGCGTCGGAGGCCGGCACGGCGGGCTTCGGGGCCGCCGCCGGGGCGCCGGGCTTCGGGGCCGCCCCCGAGGAGCCGGACGACGTCCCAGACGCCTTCGACGACGAGGTGCTCGTGTCGGACGACCCGGAGACGGTGTCGGAGATGTACTTCTGCACCGCCGACGGGTCGACCTGCACCGCCTCGCCGTCGTCGCCGGTGTCGTAGCTGGCGTCGACGATCGGGATCGTGTGGAAGCCGATCGAGCCGGAGCTCACGCCCTGCAGCTGCGTGGCGAGGGACAGGACGTCGAGCGAGCGGTCCACGGTGATCGCCTTGTCGACCGCGGCGACGAGCGCGTTGCGCTTGGCCGAGTCGGTGAGGGTGTCGGACGAGAGCACGGTGTGCGCCATGCTCGAGAGGAAGACCTGCTGCCGGCGGGCGCGGTCGAGGTCGCCGCCGGGCAGGCCGTGGCGCTGCCGGACGAACGCGAGGGCCTGGGGGCCGGACACCGTCTGCTGGCCCTTCGGGAACTTCGCCCCGGAGAACGGGTCGTCGACCTTGCTGTTCAGGCAGACCGGCACGCCGCCGATCGCCTGGCTGATGTCGGCGAACCCCGCGAGGTTGACCGCGCCGTAGTGGGTGATCGTCAGGCCGGTGAGGGACTCGACGGCGCCGATGGTCGTCTTGGCGCCCGCCGCGCCGGCCTGCACGGTGAGGTCGTTGCCGGACACCCCGTCCTTGGACAGCTCGGGGCGGGCGGCGTTCGATCCGTAGGCGTAGGCCGAGTTGATCTTGTGCTTGCCGAAGCCGTCGGGCAGGTCGACGTAGGAGTCGCGGGGGATGGAGAACCCGGTCGCCGGGCCGCCCCCTCCCGGGATGTGCAGCACGATGATCGTGTCGGTCGAGTCCCCGCCCGCGTCGCTGCCGCCCGCGTGCAGGGCGGCCAACTGGTCCTTCGGAAGCGGGTTGCCGAAGCTGTCGGTCCGCGAGTCGAGCCCGACGAGCAGGATGTTCTGGTCGGTCCCGAGCACGGAGCCCAGCGAGGTCGAGATGACGTCGACCCGGCTCAGCCCGGAGTCGATCGAGCGGGCGGCGAGCACGACCCCGCCGCTGACGAGCAGCAGCAGCACCGAGGCGACCGCGAGGACCAGGACCAGGACGCGCGTCGTCGCCACGGCGCGGACCCGCTGGAGGAGCTCGCCGGCGCCGCCCCCGCCCGGCCGGGCGGGGTCGGGGGTGCGGCGGGGCGCCTCGGCGGG
>NZ_JBVPVA010000047.1:0-2550 GCF_055612215.1 Actinomycetospora sp.
CGACGAGGTCGTCGCGACCCTTCGGGTTCCGCGCCCGGTCGGGGTCGAGGTCGGGGTCGAAGCGGGCCTCGAAGAGCCGGACGAGGCCGACCGCGACCTCGGCGTGTGCCCCCACGACGTCGGTGATGTAGCTCTGGCCGTAGGGGCTGCCGAGCTGGCGCTGGTAGCGGGCGAGGGCGCGCAGCAGTGCCGCCTCGCGCCACGTCAGTCCCGCGGAGAGGACCAGCGTGTTGAAGCCGTCGGTGCCGGCGCGCCCCCGCCAGATCGCGGTGAAGGCGTCGGCGAAGCGCCGGGTGAGGTCCTCGGTGTCCTTCTCGGCGGCGGGCTCGTGCCCCAGCCGCAGACCGAAGTCGTTGATCCATCCGACGGCGCCGTCGCTGCGCCGGACCTCGTAGGGCCGTTCGTCGATCACCTCGATCCCGAGCGAGCGCAGGACCGGCAGGACCGAGGACAACGTGATCCGGGTGCCGACCAGGAAGAGCTTCAGCCGACGGTCCCCGGCGCCGTCGTCGACGGGTACCTCCATGGGCCGGTACAGGCGAACGGCGACGTCGTCGGGACCGCCGAGGCCGTCGAGCACGAGCAGGTCCGCGAGGCCCTGTTCCGGGGAGAAGTCCTCCTGGTAGGCCTGGCTGAACGGCTCGGCGAGGGCCCCGACGGCGGCGAGGGCGGCCCGTTCGGCCGGGCCGGCCGCCGCGCGGAGGCGGTCGTTCCAGGTCCGTGCCGCCTCGGCGAGCTCGGCGGTCAGGGCGGGGACGTCGGGGCGGACCGGTTCGCGCTGCCCGGTGTGCACGGTGACGTGGAGCAGGGCGAGCTGGTCCTCGGTGACCCGAGCGGTGTACTCGATGTCGGTGCCCTCGAGGCGGTCGAGGAGCAGCTGCTGCATCCGCAGTCGCGTGGCCGTGGTGTAGCGGTCGCGCGGCAGGTACACCATCGCCGAGAAGTAGCGGCCCCACCGGTCGCGGCGCAGGAACAGCCGCACCCGACGGCGCTCGGCCAGGGCCAGGACGCCGGTGACGGTCTCGAGCAGCGACGCCCGGTCGGTACAGAGCAGCTCGGCCCGCGGGTAGGTCTGCAGCACCTCGAGCATCCGCTGCCCGGACCACGACTCGACGGGCAGCTGCGTCTGGCGGATGACGTCCCGGACGCGCCGTGACACCACCGGGATGCGGGTCACGTCGCTGCTGCGCGCCGCGACGGTGAGGACGCCGAGGAAGCGGTGCTCGCCCACGACCCGCCCGCCGGCGCCGAAGTCCCGCACGCCCACGTAGAGCGGGTGCACCGGGTCGTGGACCGTCGACCGGGCGCTCGCCCGAGTCAGGACGAGCAGCGCCGAGTCGTCGGTGCCGGTGCGGTCCGGGGCCGAGGCCTCGGCGAGGACGTCCGGGGCGAGCGCCTCCCGCTCGGCGAGGTCGGGGCCGGCGGTGAGCGCCCGCGCCGCGGCGCTGTCGCGGCGCAGGATGCCCAGTCCCCGCCCGGTCGAGCTGCCGTCCGCGCGGACGGGGGCGCCCACGACCTCGTAGCGGTACCCGAGGAAGGTGAGGTTGCCGTCGGCGAACCACCGCAGCAGCGCGACGGTGTCGTCCGTGCGGTGCTCGGCGACCGGTGGTGGCGACGACTCGAGGTCGTCGGCCAGGGCCCGTGCCTTGGCGCGCATGGTGTCCGCGTCCTCGACGACGTCGCGCACGTCGGCCAGCACCGAGGACAGGCGCTGGTGGAGATCGGAGGCCAGCTCGCGGACCGACTCCGACCCGGCGTCGGCCTCCAGCTCCAGGTTCATCCACGACTCGACCTGCGTGCCGGCAGGTGCGGCGGCCGGATCGACGTCCGGGAGGATCTCCTGCAGGGCGCCGTGGGCGTCACGCCGGACGACGACGAGCGGGTGCACGACGCGGTGCACGACGGTGCCGGTGCGCGCGAGCTCCGCCATCACGGAGTCGACGAGGTAGGGCATGTCCTCGGTGACGACGAGGACGAAGACCCGGTCGGGGTCGTGGAGAGCCCCGGCGGCGCCGGTCTCGGCGCCCGCGCCCAGCACGGCGGTGACCGGCTGCCCCGGGACGTGGAGGCGGGCCAGGCTGCGGTGGGCCCGCACCATCGCCAGCGCCTCGGCGGGGTCGTCGGCCTGCTCCTCCGGCGGCATCAGGTCGAAGTAGTGGACCGCGAGCTCGCCGAGCTCGACGTCGTCGTCCTGCTCGCGCGCCGTGCGCCGCAGCGCGTCCGCCCGCGACTCGCTCCGCGCCTGGGTGCTCGTCATCTGGTCGCCTCCGCCGGCAGCTGGGAGTCCGACGCCGTCAGGTCGCAGGACAACTCCGGACACGGCGGCCACTGTAACGACCGCTCCCCGGGCCTTCCGGTTCCACCGACCAGGGGAATGGGGCCGAATCCCGGCCGGTGTGCAGACACACGAAAGCCCCCGAGGGTGTCCTCGGGGGCTTGGTGTGGGTGGGGGTGGTTGGGTGTTCCGGCGGTGTCCTACTCTCCCACGACCTGGCGGTCGCAGTACCATCGGCGCTGGAGGGCTTAGCTTCCGGGTTCGGGATGGGTCCG
>NZ_JBVPVA010000118.1:0-5025 GCF_055612215.1 Actinomycetospora sp.
CCGGCGCCGCCGGTCCCGCGGTCACACCGCGTCCTCGTCCGCGACCTGCTCCCAACGCTCGCTGAGCTCGTCGAGGGTCGCGAGCAGCGACTCGAGCTCCCCGGCGTCGTCCCCGCCGTTCATCAGGCGCATGTTCAGCCGCGCGACCCGCCGGGTCACCTCGGCGAGCAGCGTCTCGCCCTGCTGGGTGAGGGTGAGCAGCTTGCGACGCCCGTCGGCGGGGGCGGTGTCGCGCCGGATCAGCGCGCGGTCCTCGAGCCGACGGCAGACGTCCGCCATCGTGGATCGATCCAGAGCGACCGACGCGGCCAACGTGCCCTGGTCGACCCGCGGGTAGGCGTGCACCGCGGTCATCACCGCGAACTGCGGCCCGGTGAGGGCGGCGTCCACGTGCCGCAGCCAGGCGGCCGCGTAGGCCTGGTGCAGCCGCCGGACGAGGAAGCCGGGGGCGCTGCGCAGCGGCTCCGGGGTCCTCGGTGCGCCGCCGGGCGGCCGGCCCGGGCCGTTCGGCTCGTCGGCTGCCCCCGCCGCCCCGTCGTCTCTCGTCATGGCCCTCGTTCCCCCCAGGGCGGAGCGCTCCGCGTCGCCGATCACCAGGCGTCGACCTCGGCCAGGTGACCAGCCCGCGGGGTCCCCACCGCGAACTGCACGTCACTCGTCCGATGGGACGAGGACGCGCTCCCCCTGTACGCCGCGTCGCGACGCCGTCCCGCACGTTACGTCTCCGACCCCCGATGGGGCGAGTCACCCGCACCGGCGGGTCGGGGAGGGGATCTCACGACCGACCGGGCAGGTCGGCCGGCACCTGGGCGGGGAAGAGGCGCCGGACGTCGTCGAGGGTCACCAGCCGCAGGCTGATCACCTGCTCGACCACCGCGACGCGCCACCCCCGCGTCTTGTCGTTGAGGCGCACCCCGCGCAGCCACCGCTGGGCGTGCCGGAAAGCCTCGCTCTGGGTCTTCGGGCTCGGGGCGGGCCGGCCGGCCTCGCGGTGCCAGGCGGCGATCTGGTCGGCGTCGCCGTGCACGTGCTGCGGGGAGCGGAGCGACGGGGACCCGATCCCGCCGGCCCCGTCCGGGCTCCGCGCGGCCGCGATCAGGGTCGGTCCACAGGCCGCGACCAGCACCGACCACCAGGTCTCGTCGGTCGGCAGCGCCGCGTTGACGGTGGCGCCGCCCGCGAGGTCCGCCGGCTCGGCCACGCCCCCCACCGGCCCGAACGCCAGCAGGGCCAGGGTCACCTCGCGGCCGTCGGAGAGCCACAGCCCGAGCGAGGCGCGCGAGTCGCGCACGAGCAGCCCGTTGCCCTCGCGGATGCGGTCCTGCCCGGCGACGCCCGGGACGAGCAGGGTGAGCTGCCCGCCGTGGCGCTGGCGGTTGATCACGAGGTAGGCGTCGTCACGGATCTCGATCTCGGCCGCCACCCGGGACACCTGGTCGTCGGCCACGTGCACGTGCCGGTCGGAGGCGGCGTTGCGCCCGATCGTGGCGGTCTCGCCCCACGGCACCGAGATGCGCCGCTCGGTCCGCACGTCGAGCAGGGCCAGCCCGCCGAGGGGGAGCCGCCGCGCCGGGTCGCGGACCTGCCTCACACGCCCTCCCGTCGCCGACCTGCGGCGACATTATCCCCCGGCGGGGAGGGGAGACGTGATCGTCGGGTCCCCGGTCCGGGACCGGCCGTCGGGCGCGCGGCCGCGCGGGGCGGGCACCTGCAGGCGCAGGCGCGGGCCGTCCGCCCCGAGCCCGATCTCCGCGCCGGGAGCGAGGCGGGTGGGCCCGGTGACCCGGGCGTCGCCGACCGTGGTGCCGTTGGTCGAACCGAGGTCGGTCACCGTCCAGGCGCCCGAACCGTCGGGGGCCAGGGCGAGGTGGCGCCAGGACACGCTGGGGTGGTCGACGACGACGTCGCAGTCGGGATCGCGCCCGAGCTCGACCCGGCCCCGGACGTCGGTGTCGATCAGCCCGGAGCCGGCCGCGTCGTCGACGAGGAGTACCGCGCCCGTCGGCGCGGGGCGGGCCGTCCGGACGGTCCCGACGACCATGGTCCGCAGCCGCGCCGGGACGGCCACCGTCGCCATGGCGGCGATCGCCCCTGCGGACCATGGTCGACGGGGTGCGGCCGGCCGACCGGGTGGCAGCGCCACCGGTGCGGGTCCCGGCCGCGCGGCGGCCGCCCCGGGGGGCGACGACCGCGGCGTGACGAGCCGCGAGGGCAGCTCGGGGACGGCGGCGCCACGGGCCGCGGCCAGGCCCGCGGCGGTCGAGGCGCACGCTGCGGCGACCGGCAGCTGCTGCGGCTCGGAGAAGGCGGCGGTGATCACGACGCGGCCGAGTGGCACGTCCGGTGCCACGAGCAGGTGGACCCAGGTGCGCTCGACGAGCCGGCGCACGCCGTGCTCGCGGCCGTGCTCCACGTAGCCCTCGGCGAGCTCGCGGGCCAGCGCCTCCAGCGGGCGGCGCTGGGCGACCTCGGCGGCGTCGACGGGGTTCCACTCGACCCACAGGTGCGGGGCCGCGACCTGCTGGCCGCGCGGGGTCCACAGCAGGGCGTCCTGCCCGTCGAGGCGCGTGGCGGTGGCCCGCAGCAGCCCGTCGCCGTGCACCCAGGGTCGGGCCAGCAGCGTCCGGAGGACCCGGCGCACCCGGGCGCCGGCGTCCGGGGCGCGCGAGAGGTCGGTCGTGGGGCGGTCCTCGGGCGGGCCCTCGAGGGGCTCGGGCCGGGGCCGAGCCCAGGCCGCGACGACGACGGCCAGCCCGGCCGCGAGCGCCGCGAGCGCGACGAGGAGCACGGCGACCAGCCACGAGCCGGTCGCCCACCACAGCAGGAGCGTCCCGACGACCGCGGCGCCCGCGACCAGCTTTCCCCGTGGGCCCAGCAGCGGCGGGCGGGCGGTGGTCCCGTCGGTGCCGCCCGGGGTCGTGGTGCTCACGACGTACCGCCGGCGGCCACGACGCGGCCCAGGCCGGGGACCCGGTCGACCACCTGCGTCGCGCTCGGCAGGTGGGCCGAGGTCGCGCTGAGCACGGCGCTGTCGCGGATCGCCCCGCCCAGGTCCGCGGGCCCGGCGTCGGCGAGCAGGGCACCGGCCGCGACGCAGAGCACGAGGGCGAGCGCGCCGTGGGCGACGACCCCGACGAGCCGGTCGAGCAGGTGCGGGCGGGCGAGCCGCCCACCGCTGCGTCGGGTGGCCAGGGCGGCCGCGAGCCGGTGGCCCAGCCCGAGGCCGACCAGGCCGCCGACGCCGATCGCGACGACGAGCAGCACCGCCGAGGACGGGTCCCACCCGGTGGCCAGCCACCCGCCGAAGAACACCCCGGCGACCGCGCCCACCACGGACAGCACCAGCGCGGTGCCCCCGCGCCGCCAGCCCTGCCACGCGGCCACGGCGACGATCACGAGCACCACGACGTCGACGAGCACGGCGGTCCCGGGTGTCACGGGTCCTCCTCGGGGTCCGGTGGACGGTGTCGACCTCGAGTCAAGCCGGATGGGACCGCCGGGGGAGTGCCGAGTTCGGGAACTAATTCCCCTCGTCAGGACGCCCCGTGACCGCGACCACCCCGGCGTGTGTGATCGGCGTCGTGCGACCGACCCGGTACCGTGGGTAGCGGTAACCGGAAGTCTCCGGTACTCCTGGTACCTAGAAGTTTTCGAGGGATCGAGGAGACACCGTGACCGCCGCACTGTCAGGCAGCGCCCGACGACTGCGCAGCCTGGCCACCCGCCTCACCACGCCCCTGCTGCCCGACGACTACCTGACCCTGATCAACCCGCTGTGGTCGGCGCGTGAACTGCGCGGCCGGATCGTCAGCGTCACCCCCGAGGCCGAGGACGCGGCGACGATCGTCGTCGAGCCCGGCTGGGGCTGGGAGTTCGAGCACGCCGCCGGGCAGTACATCGGCATCGGCGTGCAGATCGACGGGCGCTTCGTCTGGCGCTCCTACTCACTGACGACGCCGCCGTCGCGGGACGGCCACCGGCTCGTCATCACCGTCCGCGCGATGCCCGACGGGTTCGCCTCGCAGCACCTCGTCAACGGCGTCACGCCCGGCACGGTCGTCCGGCTCGCCCCGCCGGCGGGCGAGTTCGTCCTGCCCGACCCGCTGCCGGCGAAGGCGCTCTTCCTGTCCGCGGGCTCGGGGATCACGCCGATCATGGCGATGCTCCGGTCCCTCGACCGGCGCCCGGACGCGACCGACGGCGCCGACCTCGTCGTGGTGCACTCCGCGCCCGACGCCGACCGCGCCCTCTTCGCCGACGAGCTCGACCTGCTGGGGCGCCGGCACCCGAGCTGGCGGGTCGTGGTGCGTCACACCCGTACGGAGGGGCACCTGCTCTTCCCGCGCGAGGGGAACCCTCGTGCGGGAAGAGCGCCCGAATCCTCCCCTCGCGGCACGCTGGAGGAGCTCGTCCCCGACTGGCGCGACCGCCAGACCTGGGCCTGCGGCCCCGGCGGGATGCTCGACGAGGCCGAGAAGGCCTGGGCCGACGCCGGGGTGGCCGACGCGCTGCACCTCGAGCGCTTCGCCGCCTCGTTCTCCGCCGGCGCCGAGGGCGGGACCATCACGTTCGCCCGCAGCGGCCGGACCGTCGAGGCCGACGGCGCCACCACCGTGCTCCAGGCCGGCGAGCAGGCCGGCATCCCGATGCCCTTCGGCTGCCGCATGGGCATCTGCCACACCTGCGTGGCCCCGCTCTCGAGCGGCGGCGTGCGCGATCTGCGCGACGGGTCCGAGCACCGCGTCGCCGACACCGATCAGTCCACCCGGACCGTCCAGACCTGCGTCACGGCTGCGGCCGGCGACTGCACGGTCGACCTGTAGGAGAGGGAGCCACAACCATGGCCATCTCGGACATCAAGGAATTCGCCCACCTCACCGCGGCCGACGTCGAGGCCCTCGGCGAGGAGTTCGACGCGATCCGCCGCGACGTCGAGGAGTCGCGCGGCGCGGCCGACGAGGAGTACATCCGCTCGATCATCAAGACCCAGCGCCGCATCGAGATCGCGGGCCGCGCCGCCCTGTT
>NZ_JBVPVA010000193.1:0-5375 GCF_055612215.1 Actinomycetospora sp.
GCCGACGGCAGCTGGACGCGCCACGAGGAGTACCACGGCCAGGTGATCGACGCGGCCGGCGACGCCGCCTCCGGCCCCTGGCCCCCGGCCCCTGGTGCCCGCCGCTAGTGCTTGCGGCCCCGCTTCTCCCGGACCCGTACGTTGATCTGCACCGGGGTGCCGGTCAGCGGGAACGTCTCGCGCAGCTTGCGCTCCAGGAACCGGCGGTAGCCCGCCTCGAGGAACCCGGAGGTGAACAGCACGAACGTCGGCGGCCGGTTCTGCGCCTGCGTGGCGTACAGGATCTTCGGCTGCTTCCCGCCGCGGACCGGGGGCGGGGTGGCGGCGACGACGTCGGCCAGCCACTGGTTGAGCTGGCCGGTCGGCACCCGCCGGTCCCAGTTCTCCAGCGCGGTGCGCATCGCCGGGGCGAGCTTCTGCACCGCCCGGCCGGTGCGCGCCGAGATGTTGACCCGCTCGACCCACGGCATCCGCACCAGCGCCCGCTCGAGCTCGCGCTTCATCGCGTGGCGGCGGTCGTCGTCGACGAGGTCCCACTTGTTCATCGCGAGGACCAGCGCGCGGCCGGCCTCGACGACCTGCGAGGCCACCCGCAGGTCCTGCTCGGCGATCGGCTCGGACGCGTCGAGGAGCAGCACGGTCACCTCGGCCGCCTCGATGGCGCCCTTGGTCCGCAGGCTGGCGTAGTACTCCATGCCGGAGGCCTGGTTGACCTTGCGGCGCAGGCCCGCGGTGTCGACGAGCTGCCAGGTCTGGCCGTCGATCTCGACGAGCGAGTCGACCGGGTCGGTCGTGGTGCCCGCGGTCGCGTCGACGACCGACCGGGTCTCACCGGTGAGCTGGTTGAGCAGGCTGGACTTGCCGACGTTCGGCTTGCCGACGAGCGCCACGCGCCGCGGGCCGCCCTCGAGGTCGACGTCGTCGCGGGGCGAGGTGGGCAGCACGTCGAGCACGGCGTCGAGCAGGTCGCCCGAGCCGCGGCCGTGCAGACCCGAGACCGGGTGCGGCTCGCCGAGGCCGAGGCGCCACAGCGCGGGGAGCTCGTCGAGGCCGCGCGCGTCGTCGACCTTCGTGGCGCACAGCAGCACCGGCCGGTCGGAGCGGCGCAGCACGCGGGCGGCGGCCTCGTCCACGGCCGTCGCGCCGACCTGGCCGTCGACCACCAGCAGGATCGCGTCGGCCGTGCGCATCGCGGTCTCGGCCTGCGCGGAGATCGCGGCCTGCATCCCCTTGGCGTCGGGGACCCAGCCACCGGTGTCCATCAGCGTGAAGCGCCGGCCGTTCCACAGCGCGTCGTAGGCCACGCGGTCGCGGGTCACGCCGGGCACGTCCTGCACGACCGCCTCGCGGCGGCCGAGGATACGGTTGACCAGCGTCGACTTGCCGACGTTCGGCCGACCGACGACGGCGAGCACCGGCTGGGCCGGGCGCCCGGAGTCGGGTCCTGCGTCGTCCAGCACCGCCCCCGCGCCGATCTCGGCGGGGAGTTCCTGCGTCAATTCATCCTCCGTTCGGGACCCCGCCGCCGACCTGTGCCAGCGCCGGGGTGAGCATGCCGCGCTCCGCGGCCAGGTCCTCGAGTCGGTCCAGCACGCCGTCGACGTCGAGCACCGAGGTGTCCACCTCGACCGCGTCGGCCGCCGCGCGCAGCGGGGACGAGGCGCGCGAGGAGTCGAGGCGGTCACGACGGGCGAGGTCGGCGCCGGTCGAGGCGGCGTCCGCGGTGCGCCCGGCCGAGGCGTCCTCGGCGGTGCGGCGGTCGGCGCGGACGTGGTCCGAGGCGATCAGGTAGATCTTCAGGCGGGCGTCGGGGACGACGACGGTGCCGATGTCGCGGCCCTCGACGACGATCCCGGCCCCGTCGGCGAGCGTCTCGTCGACGATGCGGCGCTGCTCGGCCACCAGGTGCTCGCGGACCTTCGTCAGGGCGGAGACCGCCGAGACGGCCCGGGTGACCTCGAGGCCGCGGATCTCGGCGCCGACGTCCTCGCCGGCGAGCAGCACCCGCGGCTCGGCCGGGTCGGTGGACATCACCAGGTCGGCGGCGACGGCGACCGCGACGGCCTCGTCGTTGCCCTCGGCGTCGGTGCGGGTCGCGTCGAAGGCGACCCCGGCGCGCATGACGGCGAGGGTGGCGGCGCGGTACATCGCCCCGGTGTCCAGGTAGCGGGCGCCGAGGCGCAGCGCGACCCCGCGGGCGGTGGTGGACTTGCCGGTGCCCGAGGGTCCGTCGACCGCCACGACACCCTGCAGCACCATCTCCGGCCGGTCCACGGCACGCCTCCCAGCGTTCTCGACACCCTGCCGGAAGTCCATTGTGCCAGGTTGGTGCCTGCGGCTCGTGAGCAGTAATCCGTGCCATAGGACGGATCAGTGCTCACGAGCGCGAAGCGCACCTACAGGCCGACCGCCTTGTACAGCGACCCCACCTCGTCGCGGCCCAGCTTGCGCAGCGTCCCGGCCCGCTGGTTGCCCAGGTGCACGTCGCCGACGGCCGTGCGCACCAGGCGTTCCACCGGCTTGTCGATCGCCTCGAAGATCCGGCGCACGATGCGGTTGCGGCCCTCGTGCAGGACCACCTCGACCATGACCCGCGAGCCGGCCCGGTCGACCACCCGGAAGCTGTCGACCGCCGCCGGGCCGTCGTCGAGTTCGACCCCGGCGCGCAGCCGCTGGCCGAGGTCCTTCGCGATCGGGGTGCGGATCTCGGCGAGGTAGGTCTTCGGGACCTCGTACGACGGGTGCATCAGCCGGTTGGCGAGCTCGCCGTCGTTGGTGAGCAGCAACAGGCCCTCGGTCGCGGCGTCGAGGCGCCCGACGTGGAAGAGGCCCTTCGTGCTCGACGCCTTCTCGAGCACGACGTCGCCGACACAGCGACGGCCGTGCTCGTCCCACATCGTCGAGAGCATCCCCTCGGGCTTGTTCAGCGCGAGGTGGACGACCTCGGTGTCGGTCATGACCCGGCTGCCGTCGACGTGGATGACGCTGGAGTCCGGGTCGACGCGGCGGCCCATCTCCTTGACGACCTCGCCGTCGACCTCCACCCGACCCTGGCGCATCAGGATCTCTGCCTGCCTCCGCGAGGCCACGCCGGCCTCGGAGAGGACCTTCTGCAGGCGGACTCCCTGCTCACCCTCGGTCACAGGGGTCCAGCGTAGTCGGTGGCGGCACTAGCATCCCGGGTCGTGTCGACGCCGACGGTCGGGACTCGACCGCGCCTGCGGCTCGCGGTCGCCGCCGGGGCGGCCGCCCTGGCCGCCGCGATGGGCGTCGGACGGTTCGTCTTCACCCCGATCATCCCGGTGATGGGGGCCGAGGTCGGCCTGACGACCGCCGGGGCCGGCCTGCTCGCCTCGGTCAACTACGTCGGCTACCTCGTGGGCTGCCTCCTGGCCGCGGCGCCGGTCGTGCGCCGCCACCGCGGTGCCGTGCTGACGGCGGGTCTCGCGCTGACCGTCGTGACGCTCGCCGCCATGCCGCTCACGACGTCGTCCGTGGTCTGGTCGGGCGCCCGGTTCGTCTCCGGGGTCGCGAGCGCGTTCGCCTTCGTCACCGCGGCCGACCTGGTGCTGACGCTGCTGCGCCGCCACGGCCGCGACGACCTCGCCGGCTGGGTCTTCGGCGGGGTCGGCGCCGGGATCGCGCTGTCCGGCGCGGTGACCCCACTCGCCGCGGCGGTGGGCGGCTGGACCGCGACCTGGTACCTCGCCGCGGTCCTCGCGCTGGCGCTGGCCGTCCCCGCGCTGCGGCTGGCGCGGCTGCCCACGGGCCCCGACGACGACGGCGAGGGCGCCGGTCCCCCGCCCCGGGTGATACTCCTGGTGGCGCTCGGCGTCGCGTACTTCCTCGAGGGCGCCGGCTACATCATCACCGGCACCTTCCTCGTCGACGTCGCGACCGGGATCGGGCCGGCCTGGGTCGCGGCGAGCAGCTGGACGATCGCCGGGCTCGCCGCGGTGCCCTCGTGCGTGGTGTGGGCGCGGATCGCCGCCCGCCGCGGCCGGGGTCCGACGCTGATCGCCGCGCTCGGGGTGCAGGCCGTCGGGCTGGCGCTGCCCGCGCTCGTGGCCGCGCCCGCCGCCGTCGTGGTCTCCGCGGTCGTTTTCGGCGGCACGTTCGTCGCGATCGTCATGCTGACCCTGCCGCTGGCCCGGGCCCTCGCGGGCCGCGGCGCCGGACCCGTCGTCGCGGTCTTCTCCGCGCTCTACGCGCTGGGCCAGGCCGTGGGGCCGGTCAGCGTGGCCCTCCTGGGCGGCGACGACGCCCGGCCCGCCCTGGCGCTCGGCGGCGCCCTGGTGGTGGCCGCGGCGCTCGTCGCGCTCCCGGCGGCGCGGGCGGCCCGGTGACGCGTGGGCGTTCCGGCGAGGGGCGCCTCTCGTCGATCTGGTCGACAGAAGGTGCCCTTCGCTCGAATCCGGTGCCTAGAGCTCGTCGATGTCGTCGACCTCGGGCAGCAGCGGCGCGATCGGGGGCAGGTCCTCGAGCGAGGCGAGGCCCAGGCGCTCCAGGAAGAGCTCCGTGGTCCGGTACAGGGTGCCACCGGTGGCCGCGTCCAGGCCCGCCTCGACGATCAGACCCCGCGCGGTCAGCGTGCGCATGACGCCGTCGACGTTGACCCCGCGCACCGCGGCCACCCGCGAGCGCGTCACCGGCTGCCGGTAGGCGACGACGGCGAGGGTCTCCAGCGCCGCCCGCGTGAGCCGCGAGCGCTGCCCGTCGAGCACGAACCGCTCGACGTACGGGGCGAACCGGCCCCGCGAGGCGTACCGCCAGCCCTCGTCGGTGACCCGCAGCTCGAAGCCCCGGTCCGCGTACGACGCCGCGAGGCGCTCGAGCGCGCCGACCACGCGCGCGACCGGCTCCTCCAGCACCTCGGCGAGCTGGCCCGCGGGCACCGGGGCGTCGACGACCATGAGCACCGCCTCGAGGGCGGCGTCGAGCTCGGCGTCGTCACCGAGCGCCGGGAGCTCGTCCTCGGCCGAGCTCACGAGCGCTCCGGGTCGAGCGCCGCGCTCCCGCCGTCCTCGTCGCCCGGCGCCCACCGGACGGCGAGCTCGGCGAACGCCTCCTCCTGGTCGAGCGCGACCTGGCGCGAGCGGTACATCTCCAGCACGCCGAGGAAGCGCCCGACGACCTCGACCCCGTGCATCGCGTCCTCGCACAACTGCGCGAACGTCAGCCGCCCGGCGCGGCGCAGCCGACCGGTCATGATCTCGACCTGCTCGGGCACCGACACCGACGGCGCGTGCAGGTGGTCCAGCCCGACCGTGGGCGGGGTCGAGCTCGGCGTCGTCACCGAGCGCCGGGAGCTCGTCCTCGGCCGAGCTCACGAGCGCTCCGGGTCGAGCGCCGCGCTCCCGCCGTCCTCGTCGCCC
>NZ_JBVPVA010000359.1:0-13078 GCF_055612215.1 Actinomycetospora sp.
CCGGACGCAGAGCGTCTCCGGGTCGTGGCTGAGCCTGCGCGCCGCGCCGCTCGACGGTGCCCCGGGCCGCAGCGACGTCGTGGTGACCGTCGAGCCCACGCCCCGGGCGGCGCTGAGCCGGCTCGCGCTCGCCGCGCACGGCCTGACCGCGCGGGAGGAGGAGGTCGCCCTGCTCGTCCTGCAGGGCGCCGACACCCGGGCGATCGCCGGCACGCTGCACCTGTCCCCGCACACGGTGCAGGACCACCTCAAGACGATCTTCGCTAAGCTCGGCGTCACGAGCCGTCGGGAGATGACGGCCCGGCTGGTCCTCGCCTGAGGGTCCCGATCAGGACGGGCCCGGCATGGTGCACCCTTCCGGACGCCACGGCGCTCCGGGAGGCTGGGACGGGTGAGCCCTGCGCCAGGCCCCGTCCCCGGCGGGCTCGTCGGGCGCGGTCGCGAGCTCGCCCTCCTCGGGTCGTGGCTCGACCGGGCGCGGGCCGGGGTCGGCCGGCTGGTCCTGTGCGCGGGCGAGCCGGGGATCGGGAAGACCCGCCTCGCGCAGGAGCTCGCCGACCGGGCGCGCGCGGACGCCGTCCCCGTCGCGTGGGGCGCGTGCACCGAGGCCGAGGACGCGCCCGCGCTGTGGCCCTGGCGGCAGGTCCTGAGCGGGCTCGGCGTCGACCTCGCCGCCGTCCTCTCCGGTGCCGCCGGGTCGGTCGAGGACCGCTTCCGGGCCGTCGACGCGGTGGGCCGCGCCCTGCGGGACGCGGCGCGGCCCGCCGGCCTGCTCGTCGTGCTCGACGACGTCCACCGGGCCGACCCGGCGTCGTCGGCGGTGCTGCGCCACGTCGCCGTCGCGGCGCCGTCGAGCGGCGTGCTCCTGTTCGCCGCCCACCGCGACCGCGAACCCGGCCCGGCCGATCTCCTGCCGGACCTCGCGGGCGCGCCCGGCGCCGAGCGGCTCGACCTGCGACCGTTCGGGCTGGCCGAGGTGGCCGAGCAGCTGGCGGCGACCGCGCCGGGGACCGACGCGACGCGCGCCGCCGAAGTCCTGCGGGTCACCGGCGGGAACCCGTTGTTCGTCCGGGAGGTGGCCCGCGCGATCGCGGACGGCATCTGGCGCCCGGAGCGGCCCCCGCGCTCGGTGCTCGACGCGGTCGGGGCCCGCCTCGCCCGGCTGCGTCCCGAGGCGCGGGACCTGCTCCGGACCGCCGCCGTCCTCGGTCGGGACGTGTCGGTGCCCGTGCTCGCGGCGGCGTCGACCCGGCCGGTCGCGGAGTGCGGGGTGCTGCTCGACGAGCTCGCCGGCCACGGCCTCGTCGACCCGGTCGGCCCCGGGTCGTTCCGGTTCTCCCACGTCCTGGTCCGCGACGCCGTCGAGGCCGCCATGCCCACCCCCGAGCGCCTGGACCGGCACCGCGCCGCGGCCCGCGCGCTGGCGGAGGGCGACGGGGCCGCCGACCACGTCGCCGACATCGCTCGGCACTGGCGCGTGCTCGCGGCCTACGGGGACGGCGAGCAGGCCCGACGGTGGACGGTGCGCGCCGCGGACGACGCGGTCGCCCGGCTCGCCCCCGCCGAGGGCGCACGCCTCTACGGACTCGCCCTCGACCTGGGCGCGACCGGCGCCGAGCGGTGCCGGCTCCTCGTGGCCCGCGGCGAGGCGGCGTCGGTGGCGGGCGACCTCACCGCGGCCCGGGACGCCGCGGTGGAGGCGAGCCGGTGGGCGCTCGCGGCGGGCCGGACGGACCTGGCGGGTGAGGCCGCGCTCGTCCTGGACGCCGTGCCCGACCCCGCGATCAACGCGGTCGCCCGGGACCTCGTGGAGGGCGCGCTGGCGCTCGTCGCCGACGGGCACGAGGCGATGCGGGCCCGGCTGCTGGCCCGCCGCAGCCAGCTCGCGTTCTACGACGGCGACCAGGACCGGGTCGCGACGACGAGCGCGCGGGCACTCGCCCTGGCCCGCGAGCTCCCCGGCGCCGACCGCGACCCGGCGCTGTCCGCCGCCCTGCGCGCGCGCTACGAGGCGTGCCCCGGCCCGGCAGGGCTGGCCGAACGGGTCGGGCTCGCCGGCGAGATGGTCGCGCTCGGGCGACGCTCGGGGACTCCGCGCACGTCGATGTGGGGCGAGATCTGGACGGTCGAGACGATGGTCGAGTCCGGCCGCCTCGCCGAGGCCGCGGAGGAGCTCGCCGCCCTGGACGTCGCCGTCGAGCGGGTCGGGGGGCCGGTGGCGGCGTGGCACGCCGATCGCGTCCGGGCCGGCGTACTCCAGGCCCGGGGCCGCTACGAGCCGGCGGCGGCCGCGGCGCAGCGGGCGTTCGACCGGATGTCGCCGGTCGAGCCGGTGCCGGCCGTCGGGGCGTTCTTCGGGTTCCACGCGGCGCTCTCGACCCACGTCGGGGTCCGGCCGGAGGTCCGCCCGTTCCTCGACCGTCCCTTCGATCCGCCCCCGCGGTTCCGGGTGCAGTACCTCGTCGTGCGGGCGAGCGTCCTGGTCGCGGCGGGGGACCCGGACCGCGCGGCCGCGTCGTACGAGCAGGCGGGTCCGCCGTCGGGGTGGGAGCTGCCGGTGTTCTTCGTGGTCCCCGCCCTCACCTGCGCCGCGCTCGTCTGCGGGGCGCTCGGCCGCCACGGGGAGCTCGCCACCATGCTCGCCCGCCTCGAGCCCCACCGCGGCGAGCAGGTCAGCGGCGGCGGGGTGTTCAGCCGCGGCCCGGTCGAGCTCTCGCTCGGGCGCGGGGCGCTCGACCTCGGTCGGCTCGACGCGGCGGTGGACGACCTGCAGGCGGCGGGGGAGATCGCCGCACGTTGCGGAGCGCCGGGCTTCGTCGCCGAGGCCCGCCACCACCTCGCCCGGGCCCTCGACGCCCGCGGCGCTCCGGGCGACCGGGACCGGGCCGTCGTCGCGAACGCCGAGGCCGAACGGCTCGCCCGGGCGCTGGGGATGGCGACCTACGTCGGTCTCACCGCGGCGCTCGGCGACCGTCTCCGGGCCGCCCGGGAGCCCGGACTCACCCCGCGGGAGTCCGAGGTCGCCGCCCTCGTCGGCGAGGGACTCAGCAACCGCCAGATCGCCCGGCGCCTCACGATCTCCGAGCGGACCGCGGAGAGCCACGTCCAGCACGTCCTGACCAAGCTCGGCTTCTCCTCGCGCAGCCAGATCGCGGTGTGGAGCTTCGGGGCGGGACGTCCGCACCCGGCTCCGTAGTTCCGCGGATGCCTCGCCCACCGAGCGGCTCCTAGCGTCACGGCGACCGACGCCCGACCCGAGGAGACCGCCGTGACCAGCACCGACGACCGATCGACGACCGACCGGCTCCGCCCGGTCATGCGGCAGATGTGGGCCTCGGTGGCCGACCGGTGGGCCGCGCACGCCGACGAGGTGGACACCATGCGTGCCGCGGTCACGGTGGCCCTGCTCGAGCGCACCAGCCCCGGCCCCGGGGACCGGGTCCTCGAGCTGGCCGGCGGACCCGGCGGGGTCGGTCTGGCCGCGGCGGAGCGGGTCGGGCCCGGCGGCGAGGTCGTCATCACCGACGTCGCGGCGGAGATGACCGCGGTGGCTGCCGCCCGTGCGGCGGCGCGGGGGCTCGCGCACGTCGTGACCCGCGAGCGGGACCTCGAGGAGATCGCCGAGCCCGACGACGCCTTCGACGTGGTGCTCTGCCGCGAGGGCCTGATGTTCGCCGCGGACCCGGCCCGGGCGGCCGCGGAGATCCGGCGCGTGCTGCGTTCCGGCGGGCGGCTCGCCGTGGCGGTCTGGGGGTCGCGGGGGGCCAATCCCTGGCTCGGGCTGCTCTTCGACGCCGTCACGGCGCAGACCGGGCAGCCGGTCCCGCCCCCCGGGGTGCCCGGCCCGTTCGGGCTGGGCGACGGCGAGCGGCTGGCGGCGCTGCTGCGCGGGGCCGGTCTGGAGGAGGTCCGCGTCGAGGAGCTGGCCGTGCCCACCCGCGCCGAGTCGTTCGAGCACTGGTGGAGCCGCACCACCGCGCTGGCCGGGCCGCTCGCCGGGATGATCGCCGCGATGCCCGAGGCTCCGCGGGAGGCGCTGCGTGAGCGGCTCCGCGCCGACGTCGAGCCCTACCGGGTGACCGACGGCTACGAGCTGCCGGGCCTCACGCTGCTCGCCTCCGCGCGTCGTCCCGGGGCGGCGTGACCTCGCGCGGGGCGTCCGGCGGCTCGGCCCGGCGGATGAGCACGATCGCCGCGATGATCAGCACCCCGCCTGCCACCTGGGTCGCCGTGGGGCGCTGGGCGACCAGCCACCAGGCGCCGAGGACGGCGAAGAGGACCTCGCTCAGCCCGACGAACGAGGCCAGCCGTGAGCCCAGCCGCCCCACCGCCGCGATCCCGGTCAGGTAGGCCAGCGCGGTGGAGAAGGCCGCGACGAGCACGACGGCGACCCACCAGGGCGCGGTCCACCCGGCGAGGTCGATCGGTGCCGTCGTCGCCGTCAGCGGCAGCAGGCCGGTGACCCCGACCAGCACGACGACCGCGCTCCCCACCAGCGCACCCCCGGCGGTGAGCACCAGCGCCGGGGGGCCGGGGCCGTCGGGACCACCGCCGGCGTCGGCGGAGAGCCGGAAGTAGGCCGCCAGGCACACCGCGGCGCCCAGTCCCCACGCCACGCCGACGAGGTCGACCGACGCGCCCCGCCCGATGTCGAGCACCAGGGCCAGACCCGCGACGGCGAGGGCCGCGCCGAGGAACGTCGCGGGGCGCGGTCGGGTGCCGCCGCGCAGCCAGGTCCAGCCGAGCAGGAGGACCGGCGCCGTGTACTCGATGAGCAGCGCGACCCCGACCGACAGGTGACCGACCGCGCTGAAGTAGCAGACCTGCGCACCGCCCAGCGGGACCAGCCCGTAGACGATCACCGGGCGCAGGTGTCCGGCGCGCGGCCGCCACCCGCGGGCGACGAGGACCACCAGGGGGACGAGGAGCAGCACCGCGGCGCCGCCCAGCCGACCCAGCACCACCGCGAGCGGCGACCACCCGGTGGCGAGCAGGGACGCGGCGAACGGTCCGGCCAGCCCGAACGCGAGCCCCGAGGTCAGCGCGATCGCGAGGCCCGGGGTGGTGCGGGCCGGACGCTCGCCGGTCCCGGGGTACCCCACGGCGGGTGATCAGAGCAGCCGGTGGGGGAGCGGGGCAACCGGTTCCGCGCGAGGGGCGGATCGGCCTGTCGGGGGGCGGCTCTACGGTGCGCGGCGTGATCGAGCCCGAGTACCTGCGCAGCACGCGAGCCGGCTACGACGCGATCGCCGAGGACTACGCCGAGTGGTTCGCGCACGAGCTCGGCAACGCCCCGCTCGACCGTGCCGTGCTGGCGGCGTTCGCCGAGCTGGTCCGCCGCGACCACGAGGTGCCGGAGGTGCTCGACGTCGGGAGCGGGCCCGGCGGCGTGACCGCCCACCTGCGGGAGCTCGGGCTGGCCGTCCGGGGCGTCGACCTGTCGCCGGCGATGGTCGCCCTCGCCCGGCGCGGGCACCCGTCCCTCGAGTTCCGCGTCGGCGAGATGAGCGCGTTGGACGAGCCGGACGCGAGCCTGGCCGGCGTGGTCGCCTGGTACTCGCTGATCCACGTCCCCGAGGCCGACCGGCCGTCCGCGCTGGCCGAGTTCCGCCGCGTCCTCGCGCCCGGCGGTCACCTGCTCCTGGGCTTCCAGATCGGCGACCACGTCCAGCACCACGACGAGGCCTTCGGTCACCCGGTCGCCCTGGACTTCCACCGCCTTCGGCCGGACGCGGTCGTCGACCTGCTCGACGACACCGGGTTCGAACTCGTCGCGCGGACGGAGAAGGCGCCCGAGCGCGGCAGCCGGGCCCGGGCGCTGCCGCAGGGCACGGTGCTGGCCCGCCGCGGGACGCAGCCCCGTTGATCAGGGGCACGTCACGCCGCCGGAGACCGCGCCCACCCGGCGCGGTGTGCCCCTCGTGGTTGAGGTCGAGCCCCTCGAGGTTGAGGTCGAGCCCTCGAGGTCGGGGACCGGAACGTCGCTAGATCGCTCTAGTCAACGGGTTACGCTGCCGGTGTGGCCGCGCCCTCCACCCGAGACCGCATCCTCACCGCGACCGGCGAGCTGTTCCGGCGCCAGGGCTACGCCGCGACCGGGCTCAAGGCGGTCGTCACCGAGGCCGGGGCGCCGTTCGGGTCGCTCTACCACCACTTCCCGGGCGGCAAGCAGCAGCTCGCGACGGAGGTCATCCACGCGAGCGGGGCCTACTTCCAGGCGCTGGTGTGCGCGGTCTACGACGAGCAGCCCGACACCGCGGCCTCGGTCGAGGCCGTCTTCGTGGGCGCCGCGGAGGTCCTCGCGGCCACCGACTTCCGGGACGCCTGCCCGATCACGACGGTGGCGCTGGAGGTCGCGAGCACCGACGAGGTCCTGCGGCGCGCCACGGCCGAGGTGTTCGAGGCGTGGACCGACGCGCTGACCGAGCGGGTCGGCGACCGCGACCGGGCGCTGGCGGTGCTCTCGGCCCTCGAGGGGGCGTTCGTGCTCTGCCGGGCCACCCGCTCCACCGAGCCGATGCTGGCCGCCGGCCGGATGGCCGCCGCCCACGCCGGCCCCGCCACCGGGACCCCCTGATGCGGACCAGCCGGCTCGAGGCCTTCAGCGACGGCGTGTTCGCCATCGCGATCACCCTGCTCGTGCTGGACCTCGCCGTCCCCCCGCTGGCGGAGTCCGAGCGCGACGGCCTCTGGGCCGCCCTCGGCCGGGAGTGGCCGTCCTACTTCGCCTATCTGGTCAGCTTCCTCGTCATCGGCATCATCTGGATCAACCACCACACGATGCTGACCCTGGTCGAGCGGGTCGACCGGCCGATCCTGTTCGCGAACCTGGTGCTGCTGATGACCGTGTCGGTCATCCCGTTCCCGACGCGGCTGCTGGCCGAGTACCTCCTCGAGCCCGAGGCCCACGTCGCCGCGGCCGTCTACAGCGCCACGATGCTCGCCATGGGGGCCGCCTTCTACGCGTTGTGGAGCACGATCACGCGGCGCCCCGGGAGCCTGCGCCGGCCCCTCGATCCGGAGACCCGCCGGGCGACACTGCGCCGCTTCGGGGCCGGCCAGGTGCTCTACGCCGCCGCGATCGGACTGAGCTTCGTCAGCGCGATCGCGACCCTGGCCCTGCACGGGGCGCTGGGCATCTACTACTGCTTCGACCAGCTCACGCCCTCCGCGGGCGACGACGACCGCTGACGGGACGGCCTCGGCTCAGGCGGCGGTGACGATCGTCTTGGTCACGTCGCCCAGGACGTGCTCGCGCAGGGCCGCCGGGGCGTCCTCCCACGCGGCCACGGTCGTCGTCACGTCCTGGGGGCGCAGCTCGCCGCGCGCCACGAGGTCGAGCACCGCCGGGACGACGGTCCGGGTGTGGGCGCGCCCCAGGTGCAGCGTGGCGTTGCGGGCGAACATCAGTCCGGCGGGGATGCGCACGCCGCGGTGCAGGACCCCGGCGCAGCTGCAGACGCCGTCGGGGGCGGTGTGGGCGAGCGCGGTCCACAGCCCCCGCGAGGACGCGCTCATGTCCAGCGTCAGCGGCGCGCCCGGGCGGCCACGCAGGTCGGCCGGCGGGATGGCGGTCAGTCCGAGGCGCTCGGCGTGGTCGCGGACCGCGGGTCGGCGGTCGACGACGGTGACGCGGCGCGCGCCGAGGGCCCGCGCGACCTGCCCGGCGTAGAGGGGGCTGCTGGGGCTGAACACCGGCCGTCGCCCGAGCCCGGCCACGATGAGCACCTCGGCGTCCGGGTCCCGGGCGAGGACGGCGGGCAGGTGCGGCGCGACGTGGCGGTAGCCGTCGCAGACGGTGTCCGCGACGCTCGCGGCGGCCACCGGGTCGACGCCGTCGGGCAGCCCGACCAGCATCCCGTCGGCGAAGGGGACGGTCAGCCGCTCGCTGAACACCCCGCCCCAGTGCCCGCCGGCGACGCCGAAGCCGTACATCGAGATCGGGGGCACCGCCGTGCAGTTGCCGGTCCGGCCGGAGAGGCATGCCGCGCATCCGCCGCAGCTGATCTGGAAGGGCACGACGACGCGCTCGCCCGGGCGCACCGTGGCCACCTCGGCACCCACCTCGAGGACCTCGGCCACGCACTCGTGGCCGAGCTGCAGCGGCAGCGGGAACGACGTCCGCCCGAGGGCCAGCGGGCGGTCCATGTCGCACGTCGCCATTGCGAGCGGCCGCACCACGGCCGCCCGTGGCGCCGGGGACGGGGGCCCGGGGACCGACACGAAGCCCACGCGACCGCCGGGCCGGACCACCAGCGCCCGCATCCGCGGCCGGGTGGGACGACGACGCTGGGCGAGGCGGTCACGGGCGTCGCGCACCAGCCGGTCCCGCCGGCCGGCGGCGTCACGCTCGAGTGCCGCCGTCCCGGCCGCGGCCGACATCGGGCTCAGCATTGCCACCGCGTGGCCCACCCAGCCCCGGGGGCGATGGCGCACCTCGTCGCGGGACCGGTCTGTCGGCACGCTGTCCCCCCACCACTAGGTAGATCGCTCTAGCGCACGGTAGCGGTCGGGATGCCGACGGAACAGTGCGGGCGGGGGCCGGACTGTGACCGATCCGACGTCGTCGTGCCCGGGGCCTGGTCCGGGGTTTGCCCCCACATCACCTTGGGGGACATCGCAGCCGTCCTCGAGAGACCGGGGACCGAGGTCCCGACGTCTCGCGGCGCTCGGCGGGTGTCCCGACCCGCCCGGTGCGACGCGAGGACGACGCGGGCGCCGCGAGGCGACCCGTCGACGGCGACCGAGGAGTCCCCCCGTCGCCGTCCCCGGGAGCGCACCGTGTCCGACGTCCTGACCTTCACCCGCGAGTTCGTCCGTTCCCCCTGGACGACGGCCTCGCCGCTTCCCACTTCGGCCGCGGCGTGCGATGTCGCGCTGGACCCGCTCCCGGCCGAGGGCGACCCCGTGGTGCTCGAGCTCGGTGCGGGGGCCGGGGCGACCAGCGCGATCGTGCAACGCCGGCTCGGCGGGCGGGGCCGCCACATCGCGGTCGAGCTGAACCCGCGCCTGGCGTCGGTGCTGTCCCGGCGGCACCCCGACGTCGAGGTGGTCTGCGACGAGGCGGTCGACGCCATGGCGGACCTCGCCGCCCGGGGCACCACGGTCGACCTCGTGTTCAGCACGCTGCCGATCAGCCTCGCGGAGGACCGTTCGTTCCTCGTCGCCGCCGGCCGGCTGCTGGCGCCGGGCGGCGCGCTCTCCCAGGTCCAGCACAGCTGGACGCGGGTCCTACCGTGGGCGAAGGCGGCCGAGCGGGCGCTCGCCGAGGCGTTCGAGGAGGTCGTCGTCAGCCGCACGATCTGGCGCAACGCGCCCCCGGCCACGGTGACGATCGCCCGCCGGCCCCGCGGGTGAGCCGCGCGCTGCGACGACGCGCGCCGTGGGCGCCCCCGTCCACGTGGCAGCGCGGGGACGCCCCGCCCACCGTGGTCGCGGTGCCGGGCCTCGGCCTGTCCGTCGAGGGGTGGCGCGCGCCGGGGCTGGTGATCGCCGGCATGCGGGGGACCGGGTTCGCCGCCGTCGCCCTGCCCGCCCACGGCCTCCCGGCCCGCCGCGGCGAGCCGCTCGACCCCGTCACCTCGGCCGGGCGCCTCCTCGCGCGGCTCGACGAGCTCGGCGCGGGACGGGTGGCGCTGCTCGGGCACTCGGCGAGCTGCCAGGTCGTCACCGAGGTCGCCCGCCGGGAACCGGACCGGGTCGCGGCCCTGGTCCTGGTGGGCCCCACCACCGATCCCCGCGCGCCGACGTGGCCCCGGCTCGCCGCCCGCTGGCTGGCGACGGCGGCGCACGAGCGGCTCGGCCAGGTCCCGCTGCTCGTCCGCGACTACAGCCACAGCGGGCTGGTGACCTTCGCGCGGGCGATGGACGCCGCCCGCCGCCACCCGCTCGCGCCGATCCTGTCCGCGCTCGAGCAGCCGGTGCTGCTCGTCCGCGGCCCGGACGACCGGATCGCCCCGCAGTCCTGGCACGACGACCTCGCCGCCCGGCGCCCGGGCATCGAGACCGTCACCCTGCCGGCCGGCGGGCACATGGTGCCGATCACCCATCCGCACGACCTGGCCACCGCGGTCGTGCCGTTCCTGGCCCGCCACGCCGCGCCGTCGTCCTGACCGTGGCCGAGGTCGTGCTCCTCGTCGGCCTGCAGGGCTGCGGGAAGACGACCTTCTACCGGCAGGCACTCGCGGGCGCGCAACGCGGCTCGGGCGGACCCGGTGCCCGACGTCGGGCTGCACGCGGCGCTCGCACGCTGGGAGGAACCGGACCCGGGCGACGGCTTCGACGTGCTCGTGCGCCACTGACCGCGCGTCAGCGCTCCCGCTCCAGATGGGCCCGGACGGCGGTCCCGTCCTCGCTGAGCCAACCCTTGCTCCTCGCGTACGCGAGCATGCCCTCGAAGTCGGCGTCCCAGCCGTCGGGGACCCGACCTGCGGCGAGCCGGCGCAGCGTCGCCACCGGGATCATGACGTGCGCGCCGTCGACGAGGAGCTCCCCGGCGTCGTGGTCGGCCAGCACGGCGTTCAGCCGGTCCGCGGTCAGCCGCTCGCGGTAGGACGCGTAGAGGTCCGTGGTCACCTCGGGCTGGTGGAGGGCGACGCCGTCGCTGGCGATCGTGAGGTACATGGCGCTCCAACGGAGGTCGTGGGTTCGGGTGCGGCCGGGCGTGCCGAGTCTCCCCGTGTGCCGCCGTCGACGCCCGCTGCGTCGTCAGGGAGGCCCGGCGGCCGGCCACTGCTCCGACGCGGGATGCGCCATCGCCTCGAGGGCGTCCTCCCGCCCGCGCGCGATCTGGGCCGTCGCGTAGTCCGGGTCGAAGAACACCAGGCTGAGCAGCTCGTCGTGCCCGGAACCGTCGCCGCCCGCGGCGAGGAGCCGCTCGATGGGCCACGTGACGTCCCACGGCCCGCGGCGTCGGGACCGGTACGCCTCCGCCGCCAGGCACGCCAGCTCGCCGTCGGTCGGGGCGACGACCCGGAACGGGATCGGGCGGTGCGGTCCACCGTCGGGGAGCGGGACCGGTGCCAGCTCGCGGATCAGCGCGTTGTGCCGGCGCAGGGCCACGACGTCGTCCCCGAGCGCGTCGGTCAGGACCGCCCGGACCGACACCGCGGCCGCGAGGTCGATGTCGGGCTCCGGGGTAGCGCCCTGGTCGGGGACCCGCCCGGGCACCAGGGAGTGTCCGGAGATCACCAGCAGCTCCGAGACACCGAAGCGCTGGGCGGCCTGCAGGGGCGCGTTGAGGCGGACCCCGCCGTCGATGTACCAGCCGGCCGCGCCCGGGGTGTCGATGCGCACGGGCGGGAAGAGTGCGGGGATCGCCGCCGAGGCCAGGACGTGCTCGGTCTCGATGCGGGCCTCGACGACGTCCGTGGCGTGCATCGCGTCGCCGGTGGGCTGCCGGCCGGCGACGAAGAGCCGGGTGCGCCCCGCCGCGCCCCGCGGGGGCACGACCGTCGCCGCGACCCCCAGCGACCGGATCCGCGGGCCGCCGACGAGCGCGTCGGTCGCGGCGGCGTCGAACCGCGCGTCGGCGATGGCCCGGAGCGGCCCGACGTCGAGCACGCTCGGGATCCGGCCCGCCGGCAGCCCGAGAGCGCGGCCGGCGAGCATCGCGCCGGTGCGCGGGAACGTGAGCACCGGGTTCGTGTAGACCTCGTGCACCTGCTGCCAGACGTCGGCGACCCGCTCCCCGGAGTCGGCGCCGTGCTCGGCGAACTGGGCCAGCAGCGCGACCGTGATGGCGCCCGAGCTCGTGCCCAGCAGCACCAGCGGACGCTCGGGTGGGAGTGCCTTCATCACCTCCGCGACCACGCCGGCCTCGTAGGGCCCGCGCGCGGCGGCCCCCGAGACGACCAGACCCAACGGCCCGTTCCCTGCACCACCCGTCGTCATCGGGCCGGACTCTTCCAGCAGAGGTCTCGGGTCCGCGGGCGGGCTGGAAATCTCCACCAGGGTCTTGACTGAATCTGCAGGTCGAACTAGAAGTAATAGCGGGTCCAGGAGAGGGGATCGCAGGGCTTCGGTCGCGACCGGAGGAGGTGTCCGTCGTGGTGATCGACGTTGTCGACCGTGTGCTCGAGCTCGACCAGACCACCGTCGACGCCGAGTTCGCGGCGATCGTGCTCGCCGAGGCCCCGTGGGGTGCGTCCGAGGCCGCGCCCGCCCCGACCCCACCGCGCACCGCGAGCACGACGGGCCTCGCGCCGACGCCGCGGCCACCCCGGCCGTCTCCTGGCGGCACCGACAGGCGGCACGCCCGTGCCGCCGGTCTCCGGGCGGGTCGGCGACGAGCCGGCTCGGGGGCGCGCTCCCCTCCGTGTCGGCGGTGATCGACGGACCGCCTGCCCACCGACCCCGGACGAGCCCGGGGCCCGACGGGACGATCGACGAGCGGCCGGACGCCGCACTCCTTCGACAGCAGGATCGTTCCCGCCCGGCCCCGGGCTCCGGGGCTCCCCGTCCTCCCGACCGAGAGGAGCAGCCGTGGGCCTGGCCCGCGTGTGGATCGAGACCCTGGATGACGGCCTGGTGCGGGCCGACCAGGTCGTCGAGGTGCTCGCGCACCAGACCGCGGCGTTCGCGGGCAAGCCCGGCCGGTGGTTGCTCGACGTCGTCCTGCCCGTGAGCCAGGGCGCCGGCGCGGCCGGCCAGTGGCACGTCGCGGCCTCCCACCGCACGCTGCGCCAGACCAGCAGTGAGCCGCGCGGCGCGGCGCACCGGCTCGTCGAGCTGCTCTGCCGTCTCGACGCGGCCGACGCGGCCGGGATCGTCAGGACCGAGCGGTCCGACGACATCACGTTCAGCTTCCACGCCTTCCCCGCGCCGGACGCGTGAGCGTTTGCCCGACGGCGGGGACCGGCAACTTTCCTCCATGTCCAGCGTGACCGACCGCGCCCGCGAGGCGCTGAGCGAGACCGAGTTCCCCGTCGACCGCAACACCCTGATCGTGCGCGCCACCCAGCACGGCGGCGCCGCCGACGACGTGCTGCACGCGATCACCGTGCTGCCGGAGGGGATCTACGGGTCGCTCGACGAGGTCGTGGCGGGCCTGCGCGCGGACCACGAGCAGGGCGACGAC
>NZ_JBVPVA010000374.1:0-4324 GCF_055612215.1 Actinomycetospora sp.
GGGCCGAAGCCGTTCGGCTACTCCGGAGTCTTCGCCGATCTCGACGGCCACACCTGGGAGGTCGCCTGGGTCCGCGGATGGGACCTGCACGAGGACGGAACCGTGGCGCTCCCCGTCCAGCCCGGGTGATGTCCGTCGGCGTCGAGCCGGGCCTGTGCCGGGGCGCCGTCGATAGCGCCTATCTGCCCAGCAAGCCTCGGACGGCCCGAACCTTCTGCGGTGGGGCGGGGTCGGGCCGCGTCCGTCCCACCACGACCGGAAGGAGTCACAGCGGGGTGGCGATCCCTTGACCGAGGCGGTCGAGGCAACGAGTCGGACGCGCCGGAGGGCTCCGCGGGCCGTCGAGGCGCGAACGGTGCGGCCCGAGGCGGCGATGACCTCGGTCATCCCTGGGCGACGAGGAGCATGGAGCGATGGCCCTGCCTCGCGACCGTGTGCTCGCCGTGTCCTGGACCGCGCTGGCCGAGGTCGCGTACCTGACCGATAAGGACGCCGACCAGATCGTCGCGTTGCGCCGGGAGGGCGCGGAGTGGGTGGTCGATGTCGACGTCGTCGATGTGCATCGTGTTCCCGACACCACCGACTTCATCGCGACGTACCGGGTTCGCCTCGATGACGCCGGCGAGGTTCTGGACCTCCGCCGGGTCGGCCACCACGTCCGTGGCTGGATCGACGACGGGCGCTGAGCGCTGGACGCCGGGCGATCGGCATCGGGGGGCCGCCAGGCGGGGCGGCCGCTGACCGGGCCCTAGAGTTGTGCCCTGCGTGTCAGCGGTTCCCCGACCGCGACACGACGTGATCGGCTGGTCGGGTCGGCCACCGGTGGTGCCGGTCGGGGCTGCTCGACTCCGTCCGAGATCGGCCGCCGGCATCGGAGCCGATCTCCGACGAAGCGGTCGTGCGAGGCGAGCGTCCTCCGGCACGATGCGGAGTCACATCGAAGGTAGCTTCCGCGAAGCTGGGCGCCGTCAGGGACTCGAACCCCGAACCCAGTGGACGGGATTCACGTCGGCTGTCGTGGCCCACGGTCCACGTTTGTGCTGCTCAGAGACATGATCGAGCAGCGGTGATCTTGTGCTGTGAGCCTCTGTCGAATGTCATGGCGCGAGGTATGCGTTCCCAATCCGGTCCCTCTCTCGAGACAGCGGCACGACCTTTGAGGTCTGCCGGGGTGAGCAGGGGATCCCGGACGTGGGGCCGTCCGTTGACGGCCCCATGTCGGCGCCGTTGATCACTGCAGGCCAGGCACCAGCAGCACCTTGCAGGCCTCTCCGGTGAGGAGGTCGACGGCTTCGTCGACCCGATCGAGCGGCTTGCGGTGGGTGATCAGCCACTCGAGGTCGAGGCGGCCCGACTCGAGCAACAGCATGGTCTGTTCCCAGGTCTCCCAGAGGCGACGGCCGAAGATGCCGCGCAGGGTGATGCCCTTCTTGTTGATGTAGGCGGCGACGTTGATCTCGGCTGGTCGGCTCGGGTGCCCGACGGTCACGAGGGTCGACTCGCGGCGCAGGGCCTCGAACAGGGTCGGCAGTGCGCTCTGGGCGCCCGAGCACTCGAAGGCGACGTCGAAGCCGCCGCGGCGGCCGGTCAGCTCACGGCACCGCTCGACGACCTCGTCCCCGGGGGCCATCGCGAGGACGCCGATCTTCTCGGCCTGTGCGCGGCGGTAGGGGTTGGGCTCGACGACGATGACGTGGGCGGCGCCCATCAGGTGGGCGAGGTGGGCGAGGACGAGGCCGACCGGCCCGCCGCCACTGACCAGGACGGCGCGACCCGCCACCGCGTAGTCGGCCCGCTGGATCGCGTGGACGGCGACGCCCGCGGCCTCGAGGAGGGCGCCGACCTCCAGGGAGGCGTGGTCGGGCAGCGCGACGCAGATGTCCTGCGGGGCGGCCATGTACTCGGCGAACAGGCCGTCGATGTGCATGCCGATGATTCGGGTGCGTTCGCAGGTGTGCGCGTCGCCGGTCCGGCAGGGGAAGCACTGGCCGCAGGTCAGGTGGCTCTCGAGGGCGACGCGGTCGCCGACCCGGAGGTCGGTGACGCCGTGCCCGACCTCGACGACGGTGCCGGCGCCCTCGTGCCCGACGGCGACCGGCAGGTCGAGGGCGAACGCCTGCGCCGAGGGCGTCCACTCGTAGACCTCGCGGTCGGTGCCGCACAACGATGCCGCGCCCACCTCGATGACCACCTGGCCGTCGGCGGGCTTGGGGTCGGGGTGATCGGTCACGTACTCGAAGCCGCGCGCGGCGGAGTTCTTGACGACAGCCTTCATGGGCGTCCCTTTCTCGTGGGAGGTCTGCGGGGGGTGAGGAGTCGGTCAGTGGTGGGCGGCCTGGCCGGCGAACCGGCGCAGGACGTCGGGCGGGCCCACCTGGCCGCCCTTGAGCAGGAGCCGGCACCCGGCCACGGAGGCGTGGTCGTCGGTGCGGCAGATCGGTCCGGCCGTGACGAACTGGTCGGACACGCGCAGTTCGCGGACGCCCATGGCCATCAGGGCGTGGCTGGAGGTGTCCCCGCCCAGGACGGCGACGTCCCGGGTGAGCCCGGCGGCGGCCATGCGCCCCACGAGGGTGCCGAGCAGTTCGCCGACGTGGCGGGGGTCGACCGGGCCCGCGGCGGCGTATCGCGGGTCCTCGCTGCCCCGGGTCGTGTGCACCACCACGTCGCGGCCCGCGGACAGCGCCGCGGCGGTCTGCTTCTCGACGTCGGCGGTCAGGTCGGGGTCGGGGCTCGTGAGCAGGTCGACAGGCACGGCCACGTCCGCCCAACCTTGGGCGACGGCGTCGCCGATCTGCGCCGCGGTGGTGCTCGAGGCCGAGGCGCTGACGGTCAGCACGGGTCCGGAGGACCGCTGGGGGCCCGGTCGACGCGCCTCGCGGCCGGTGGCGGTGCGGGCCAGCGCGGCCATGACACCTCCCGAACCCACGACGACCCGGGGGTGCGACCCGGAGGGCGGGCCGTCGGCGCGCAGCGCGCGCGCCACCTCGTCGAGGTGCTCGTCGGTGACCGCGTCGACGACGAAGGCCGGTGCGGACTCGGCCTGGCAGGCCTGCCAGTGCTCGGGGAACGACCCGTCGGCGTAGGCCGGGAGGTGCAGGGCGGCCGGGCTCCGGCGGTCGGTGAACTGCTCGGCGAGGACCTGGCGCAGGTCGGCCTCGTGCATGGGGGTCGAGGGGTGGCGGGACATCACCGGGTGGCGGTCGAGACGGTGGATCTGGCCGGCGAACACCCCGAAGTGGTTGCTGAAGGCGGTGTAGCGACCGAACTGCGGTTGGGCGGGGGCGACGGCGACCGGTCCCAGCCCGGGGAACTGCTCGCGCAACAGTTCTATGCCGCGACCGATGCTGCCCATGCCGGGCGCGCTGTCGAAGGTCGAGCAGACCTTGTAGAGCAGCACCTCGGCGCCGGTCCGGGCGACCTGCGCGAGCTGCGCGCGGACCAGGTCGTCGAACGCCGCGCCACCGAGCGAGCGCGCGGGCCCGGCGATCCCGACGACGTCGGCGTCGGTGGGCAGCGGGGCGTTGCCACCGCCGACGACCAGGACGGCGTCGAGGCCGTAGCGATGGGCCTGGGCGAGGACGTCGGCGGCGCCGGTGAGGTCGTCGGCGACGAAGCTGACGGCGGTCATGTCAGTCCTCCTCCGGGGGCGTGGGGTCTCCGAACTTCTGCACCGCGTGCAGCAGGGCCGGGTCACCGGCGTCCGCCGCGAGTCGGGCGGCGCGCTGCAGCGGGATCCCGTCGACGGCGGCGGCCCAGGCGTCGCGCAGGCTGCGCACTCCGGCCGCGGGCCCGTCGGGGTGCGCGGCGACCCCGCCGCCGGCGAGCATGAGCAGGTCGGTGGAGCGCACCGCGGCGTAGGTGGGCGCGGCGGTGGTGACGTTCTGCCCGGACGAGAGGGTGGGTACCGGGCCGAGGCCGTCCCCGAGCGGTTCGAGCAGGCCGAGGACGTTCGCCGTGACCTCGTCGTCGGTCTCGTAGAACTTGCTGCCCAGCCCGCTGGCGTGCAGGTGGTCGGCGCCGGCGAGGCGGGCGAGCTGCTGCCAGGCCCGGTAGGACATCCCCAGCGCGGGGGACCGCATCGAGGCGGCCAGGCCGGCCCGGTGGCCGTGGATCGGGACCTCGGCGAACTCGCGCAGCCAGGCCAGCGCCGGCAGGCCCATCACCGGGACGTTGAGCATCACGCACCGTCCACCGGCCTCGACGACGAGGTCGTGCCGCCGGCGCAGCCCCGCCAGGTCGCCGGTGATGTTGAAGGCGTACATCGTCGGGTGCCCGGTGATCTGCTCCGCCGCCCGGATCTCCTCGGTGGCCACCGCGACCC